>NZ_JBEXHL010000012.1:0-281996 GCF_040607795.1 Amycolatopsis sp. NPDC005232
GTGCCACCGTCGCCGTTGCCGGGGGCGCGATCTACAACGCCGCCGACCCGGGTGCCGCAGCGAAGGAACTCAAAAAGCGCGCCACCGCCTGACCGACCCCACTCGCTGTGTGCCGGGCACCGGCTCGGCACACAGCGAAAAAGACCCGATATCACATTTTCGAATTTGGCCGGAATGTGCCGAGTGAGAATTATCAGGAGTGCGCGTCCATGGCAGCAAACGGATCGATCTCCCGTTCCCGCGCGATCGAATCAGCCGAAGAGCTTGTTCGCTTGACCACCAAGCGACTCCCCGAAGACTGGACCGAGTTGGACCGGCGTGCGGTGGACACCGCCCGCGTGCTGGCGGCGGACGCGGTCGAGCACTGCGGGAGCGGGCACCCCGGCACGGCCATGAGCCTCGCGCCCGTCGCCTACGCGCTGTTCCAGCGGGTCATGCGGCACGACCCGGCCGACGCGCAGTGGCTCGGCCGGGACCGGTTCGTGCTGTCGGCCGGGCATTCGAGCCTCACCCTGTACATCCAGCTGTTCCTCTCCGGCTACGGCCTGGAGCTCGACGACCTGAAGGCCCTGCGCAAGTGGGGTTCGCTGACCCCCGGTCACCCCGAGTACGGGCACACCAAGGGCGTGGAGACCACCACCGGCCCGCTGGGCCAGGGCCTGGCCACCGCGGTCGGGATGGCCATGGCCGCCCGCCGCGAGCGTGGCCTGTTCGACCCGGACGCCGAGCCGGGCAAGAGCCCGTTCGACCACCAGGTCTACGTGATCGCCTCGGACGGCGACATCGAGGAGGGCGTCACCTCGGAGGCTTCGTCGCTGGCCGGCACGCAGCAGCTCGGCAACCTCACGGTGATCTACGACAGCAACGAGATCTCCATCGAGGACGACACCCGCATCGCGCTGTCCGAAGACACCGCCAAGCGCTACGAAGCGTATGGCTGGCACGTCGTCACGGTCTACGGCGGTGAGGACGTGACCGGGATCCTGGCGGCGATCGAGCAGGCCAAGGCCGAGACCGCCCGCCCGACCCTGATCGTGCTGCGCACCGTGATCGGGTACCCGGCCCCGACCAAGATGAACACCGGCAAGGCGCACGGTGCCGCGCTGGGCGCAGACGAGCTCGCCGCGGTCAAGCGCGCCGTGGGCCTGGACCCGAAGCAGAGCTTCCAGGTCGACGACGACGTGCTGCGCCACACCCGCGAGGTGGCCGAGCGCGGGCGGGCCGACCACGAGAAGTGGCAGCTGGAGTTCGACGCCTGGGCGAAGAGCAACCCGCAGCAAAAGGCGCTGCTCGACCGCATCAGCAGGCGCGCGCTGCCGGCCAGGTGGGCCGACGATCTGCCCACCTGGCAGCCCGACGCCAAGGGCGTCGCCACCCGCAAGGCGTCGGCCGCGGTACTGGCCAAGGTCGGCGCGGTGCTGCCGGAGCTCTGGGGCGGGTCGGCGGACCTGGCCGAGAGCAACAACACCACGATCAAGGGCGCGGACTCCTTCGGCCCGGTCGAGATCTCCACCAACGCCTGGCAGGCCAACCCCTACGGTCGCACACTGCACTTCGGTATCCGTGAGCACGCGATGGGTTCGATCCTCAACGGCATCGCGCTGCACGGCGGAACCCGCCCGTACGGCGGTACCTTCCTCATCTTCAGCGACTACATGCGCCCGGCGGTGCGCCTGGCCGCGCTGATGCGGCTGCCCGTCATCTACGTGTGGACGCACGACTCGATCGGCCTCGGCGAGGACGGCCCGACGCACCAGCCCGTCGAGCAGCTGGCGTCCCTGCGCGCCATCCCCGGGATGTCGGTGGTCCGCCCGGCCGACGCGAACGAGACCGCGTACGCCTGGAAGGCCGTGCTGGAGGACACCGCCGGCCCGGCCGGGCTGGCGCTGAGCCGCCAGGACCTGCCGACGCTGGAGGGCACCTCCGCCGAGGGGGTGGCCCGCGGCGGTTACGTCCTCGCCGAGGCGTCCACGGGGCGGCCCGAGGTGCTGCTCGTCGGTACTGGTTCCGAGGTCCAGCTGGCCGTGGCGGCCAGGGAGGTGCTCGAGGCCGAAGGGGTGCCCACCCGGGTCGTGTCGGTGCCGTGCGTGGAGTGGTTCGACCGGCAGGACCGGTCCTACCGGGACAAGGTGCTGCCCCCGTCGGTGCGCGCGCGGGTGGTCGTCGAAGCAGGTATCGCGCAGCCGTGGCACCGGTTCGCCGGCGACGCGGGAGAAATCGTGTCGCTGGAGCACTTCGGCGCTTCGGCCGACTTCAAGACCTTGTTCAGCCAGTTCGGCATCACCACCGAGGCCGTGGTCGAAGCGGCCCGGCGGAGCGTGCGCGCCGCGCGGCCGTGAATTCGTTGTCCTACTTGAGTTGTGGAGGAAGATCTCGGTGACGCACTCGATTTCGAAGAAGCTCGACACCGGCCTGTTCGTGGACGCAACGCGAGCTGTCATCGGCGAAGTCGACCGGGTGAGCGCGGGGGTGCAGTCCCCGTCCTGGATCCGGGCCGGCGCGTTGTTGCTCAAGGCTCCGGCCGTGTTCACGATCGGCACCGGGCGCAGTGGGCTGGCTCTGCAGATGGCCGCGATGCGGTTCATGCACCTCGGACTCCCCACCCACGTCGTCGGTGAGGTGACCGCGCCGGCGATCGGCGCCCGCGACGTCCTCGTGGCGGCGTCGGGCTCGGGGACCACGGCGCGCGTGGTGCGGGCCGCTCAGACCGCCCGTGACCAGGGCGCGGACGTGATCGCGCTGACCACGGCGGCGGAGTCACCGCTGGCCAAGACCGCGACCGAAGTGCTCATCATCCCGGCCGCGGACAAGCAGGACTTCGACGGCGCCGCCTCCGTGCAGTACGCCGGCAGCCTGTTCGAACAGTCCGTGCTGCTGACCACCGACGCGTTGTTCCACGCGTTGTGGAAGACCAGCGGGAGCCAGGCCCGCGAACTGTGGCGGCTGCACGCGAATCTCGAGTGACCGCAACGCAGGTGCCGCGATCTCACTGTCCTGATGCTACAGACGAGAAGAGGAGTTCGAGATGCAGTATCAGACTGAGGTCGAAGCGCGGACTTGCGTTGACATCCACACTTTGGAGGCGGTGGCGCTGGCCGCCACCTGCCGCGCCGCGGTGGCCAGCTACGCCTGGGTGGGCCGGCACGATCAGAAAGGCGCCGACGCGGCCGCGACCGCGGCCATGCGAGCGGCGCTGGCCGACGCGCCCGGGCGCGGGACCGTCGTCATCGGGGAGGGCGAGAAGGACGACGCCCCCATGTTGTTCAACGGTGAGGTCGTGGGCAACGGTCACGGCCCGGACTTCGACATCGCCGTCGACCCCCTTGAGGGAACGTCGTTCTGCGCGAAGGACCTGCCCGGCGCGCTGGCCACGATCGCGTTCGGCGAACCGGGCACGCTGTGGTCACCCGGGCCCGGGTTCTACATGGACAAGATCGTGGTGCCCGCCGCGGCGAAGGACGTCATCGATCTCGACGATCCGGCCGAGGTGACCTTGGCCAACGTCGCCAAGGCGCTCGGCAAGCAGGTCAGCGAGCTGCGCGTGGTCATCATGGACAAGCCGCGGCACAAGGACCTGATCGCCCGGGTGGTGCGGGCCGGCGCGGCCGTGCAGACCCCAGCGGGTGGCGACGTCGGGGGCAGCCTCGCGGTGCTCCTGCCGACGCTCGATGTCGACCTGCTCATCGGAGTCGGCGGCACGCCCGAGGGAGTGCTGACCGCCGCCGCGGTCCGGGCACTGGGCGGCGGGATGCTGGGCCGCCTGGCCCCGCAACGCGCCGACGAAGCCGACGCCATCCGCGCCGCGGGTATGTCCCTCGACCGCGTTTACGAGTGTGCCGAGCTCGTCACCGGCGACGCGTTTTTCGTCGCCACCGGCGTCAACGGCGGGCCGCTGGTCGGGCGGCCACGCACCGGTGCCGGGGCGACCATCACCGAATCGCTCCTGATTTCCCGGGGCCAGGTTCGCCACGTAACACACACCACCTTCGACTGACTTCCCGGCTGGTTCGCGCTCAACGCGAACCCCGTTGACCATCAAGATCAAGGAGACACGGTGACGTTGCACCTGGACGACCTCGGCGTTCGCCGCCTCGGCGAGTGCCGTTACGACTCGCCGTTCTCCGAGATGCTCTCCACCAAGCAGACCTCTCCCCACTACGTCGCGGAAGGCGACCGGGTTCTGCTCGAGGACACCGTTTCCATGCTCGCCGAGCACAGCCTCCCGCCCGGCCAGGTGCCGAGTTTCGAAGCCGCCGGTCCTCGGCGGAAGATCTTTTTCGACCCTCCGCGCGTGACCGCCGGCATCGTCACCTGCGGGGGGTTGTGTCCCGGGCTCAACAACGTCATCCGTGGTCTCGTGCAAGAACTCGCGGTGCACTACAAGGTCAAGCGGATTCTGGGTTTCCGCAACGGTCTCCAGGGCCTGACGGAACAACACCGCTACGACACCGTCGACCTGACGCCTGATCGCGTTCGCGACATCCACAACGCCGGCGGCACCATCCTGGGCAGCTCGCGCGGCGGCCAGGACGCCGACGAAATGGTCGACAGCCTCGTCCTGCGCGGCGTCGACATCATGTTCGTCATCGGCGGCGACGGGGGCATGCGCGCGGCGACGTTCCTCAGCAAGGCGATCCGGGCGCGTGGTCTGGACATCGCGGTCATCGGAGTGCCGAAGACGATCGACAACGACCTGCCCTTCACCGACCAGTCCTTCGGGTTCCAAAGCGCGTTCGCGCGGGCCACCGACTTCATCACCGCGGTCTCCGTCGAAGCCGCGGCCAGCCCGAACGGTGTCGGGATCGTGAAGCTGATGGGCCGGCACTCGGGTTTCATCGCCAGCTACGCCGCGTTGTCCGCCAACGCCGCGGACATCGTCTTGATCCCCGAGATCCCGTTCGCCCTCGAGGGAGCGGACGGCCTGCTGGCCCACGTGGAGCAGCGCGTGAGAGCCAAGGGTTTCGTCGTCATCGTCCTCGCCGAGGGAGCGGGCCAGGACCTCCTCGAAGAACACGGCCTGCCTCAGCTCAACGGCCGCGACGCCTCCGGCAACGTCAAACTCGGCAACATCGGCGAACTGCTCAAGGAGCGCATCACCGCACACCTGCTGTCGGTCGGCCTGCCCCCCACGATGCGCTACATCGACCCGAGCTACGCGGTCCGCAGCATCGCCGCCAACGCCTACGACGCCGTCTACTGCCTGCGGCTGGCCCATGCCGCGGTGCACGCCGCCATGGCCGGCCACACCGAAGCCGCCGTCGCCCGCTGGCGGCGCCGCTTCGTCCACGTCCCGCTGTCCCTCATGACCAGCCGCCGCAACCAGGTCGACCCCGACGGCGACCTGTGGATGTCGGTTCTCGAAACCACCTGCCAGCCGGCCGAGTTCGGTTCGGTACCGGACCGGGTCCGGGTGCGCTCGGGGTTCTGCTGACACTGCGGGGCAGGTCGCAGTTCGGGGGCCCTGTCCGGGCGGCCGAACGCGGCGTCGATCCGGCGTGGGCGCGGGCGGCGTTCAGCGCTGAAACCTCACCCCTGCACAGAACCCGACGCCGACCACGTCGGGGAGTCCACCGCGGAGTATTCCTCGCCCTGGCCGTCGAGGCGGCGCATGCGGCGGGAGGCGCGTTCGGTGAGGACGGTGGGGTCCAGAGGGGGCACGAAGGCGTTGTCCACCACGGTGTATTCGGCGGCGAGGCGGCCGATGGGGGCGATGGCGCCGAAGTCGATGCGGCCGTTGACGTAGAGGTCGTCGCGGACGTAGAAGTTGACTACTTCGCCCCAGACGATGTGGTGGAGGCCGTCGGGGGCGGAGAAGATCTGGTCCACTTTGCACTCGAGGGCGACGGGCGCGTCCTTGATGCGTGGGGGTTTCACGAGAGCCGAGGCGACCTTTTCGACGCCCACCGCGTCGAACTCGTCGACGTCGGGTTCGAACTCGGTGGCGCTGCGGTGCAGGGCGAAGGCTTGGGGCAGCGTGGCCATGTTGGTGACGAACTCGCCCGTGTCGCGGATGTTGACGAAGCTGTCCTTGAGCGTCGCGCCATCGGATTTCGGTTGGATGGACAGGGAAACCTTGGGTGGTTTGCGGCCGACGCAGGTGAAGAACGAAACGGGCGCGAGGTTGCCGACGCCGGACGTCGACTCCGTGCTGATCCACGCGATGGGGCGCGGGATGATGCTGCCGATGAGGAGCTTGTACGCGGACTTCGCGTCCAGGCCTGCGGATTCGATGTTCATTCAGTCCCCCAGCAGTGCGACGGCGCCGTACCAGACGGGGCCCGGGTTGAGGCGCTCTGGGTGCAGGCGCAGGATTTCGTCGTAGAACTCGCGGGCGGTCGGCTTGGTTTCGAGCAGGCGGATGACGTCGAGCAGGTAGGCGCGCGTCCGGTCGATGGCGATCGGGTCGTCGGGCAGGTCCTTGTTCTTGTGGCCGGCGACGACGGCGCGCGGCTCGAGTTCGGCGATCCGGTCGAGCGCGCGGAGCCAATCCTGCAGGCCGCCGTCGCCGCCTTCGAGGATGTACTGGTGGATTCCGTTGTAGACGGTGTCGCCGGCGACGACGAGGCCGAGGTCCGGCACGTGGAGCACGGAGGTGGCGTCGGTGTCGGTGTGGCCGACGTCCACCGCGCGCACGACGTGGCCCTCCAACAGGAAACCGTCTTCGGGGATCGGTTGCGCCAGTACGGGTGACGGCGGGATGCGGCCGGGGAAGTCGAGGTCCCACATCTGAGCGCGGCCGTCGGTGGCCTGCTTGTGCATCACGTCGATGGTGCCGGGGGTCGCGTAGACCTGGGCGCCGGGGAACTGGCCGAGCAACTCGGCGGTGCCGAACCAGTGGTCGCCGTGGCCGTGGGTGGCGAAGATGTGGCGCAGGCGTTTGCCGCTGCGGGCGACCCAGTCGGCGACCTCGCGGATCTGGAAGTCGAGGAACGGCGGGTCCACGAGCACGGCGTCTTCGGCCCCGGTGATGAGGGTGGTGGAGACCGGCGAGGAGATGATCGGCTCGCCCGTCGGAAGGGTCTGGCCGCGCTCGCGTCTGGTGCCGGCGGTGACCAGGACGTCATAGGACAGGGTGGTCATGGGGTTCGCCCTCTCGACATAACTGTAACTTGGTTAGCTCTGTCTTGTCACAGTATGCGGCGGGCCGGGCACGTTGCCGTGGTGGAGTGATGCAGGTCTCGTGCCGAGGAGAAGAAATAGCCCAATCAGTGACACTTATGTCCTTGGCGAAGACGTTTGTCCACAAGGGACCGTCAGTGCCGCGTGACCTCTGCCAGCTCGAACTCCATCAGGCCAAGGGAGACGAACGGCAGCTGCGCCAGCTTGGCTTCCGCGTCTTCGCGGGAGGCGGCTTCGACGACGTTCACCACGCCCGGGCCGGGCTGCAGGAAGAAGACTTCCTGGATGAAGCCCTCGGCGCGCAGGCGGTCGAACTCGCGGACTTCTTCGGGCATGTGGGCGGCGGTTTCTTCGGGCCGCAGGATCCGGCCCGTCGCGAGGAAGTACATGGTTTCTCCTGGTCAGTGGCCGGATTTGCGCGCGCGGTGGTTTGCGACATTGGTGCGGTTGCCGCAGATTTCGTAGGAGTGCCAGCGGCGCGTGCGGCTGCGAGTGGTGTCGTAGAAGACGACGCTGCACTCGTCGTTGGCGCAGATGCGCAGGCGTGACCACGTGCCGTTCGCCACGAGCTCGGCGACGTGCAGCGTGATGCCGCCGACGACCGCGTCGCCGGTGATCTGGTGGGGGACGACCTCGCCGGGGGTCGAGAAGTCCTGGGTGAAGGCGACGCCCGACGTGCGTTCGGTGAACGTCGTCCAGGCCTCGGCCGGGTCTTCAGTGGTCAGGAGCGTCATCAAGTTGCCCCGCAGGCCACGGACGAGGTCCAGACGCTGGGGCGGGACGGCGCCGGCGTCCTGGCCGAAGGGGGCCAGCAGGGTGTGGGCGAGGGCCGGGTCGTCGAGTTTGTCGGCGTGGATGGCGTAAGCGCGGGAGTTGAGCAGGTCCACGACCGCGGCTGCGGTCGACGGGACGCTCGCCTCCGGGGCGGGACTGGTGGGCATGCGGGCACCCTACCCGTAATCGTCTTCAGCAAAAAGATCTTTACATGCTCGCTGATGGACTGCTAGAACTGTAATTGTCAAAGTTCCGAAGACGATTACGGAACCTCTTCCAGGCATACGACAGGGGAAGCTCTCATGAGCAAGCTCGTTCTCACCGGCATCGGCGACGTCGACGGCAACATCCGTCTCGAGCGGAACCCGGACCTGAGCCTCGGCTCCGGCGACGCGCTGGTGACCATGGAGGCCGCGGCGATCAACCCGGCGGACCTCCTGTTCGCCAACGGCTGGTACGGCGTGTACCCGCAGGTCCCGAGCTCGATCGGGTTCGAAGGTGTGGGCCGGGTCGCCGCGGTCGGGCCCGACGCGGACCAGACGCTGGCCGGCAAGCGCGTGATCATCCTGCCCACGGGTGAGCAGGGCATCTGGGCCGACCAGGCCGTGGTCCCGACCCGCAACCTGGTCGTCGTACCCGAGGGCGCCGATGCCCGGCAGCTGGCGATGCTTGCGGTCAACCCGGCCACCGCCTACGTGCTGCTGAACCGGTTCGTCGACCTGCGGCCCGGTGACTGGCTCGGGCAGAACATCGCCAACTCCTCGGTCGGCCAGCTCGTGGTCGCGCTCGCCAAGAGGGCCGGAGTGAAGACCCTCAACGTCGTCCGGCGCGAAGACGCCGCCCGGCAGGTGCGCGAGCTCGGCGGCGACGTCGTCCTCGTGGACGGTGAAGACCTCGGCGACCGGATCGCGTCGGCCCTCGGCGGCTCGCAGCTCAGGGTGGTGTTCGACGGCGCGGCCGACGCCACGTCCGGCGCGCTGGCCACGGCGCTCGAGGCCGATGGCACCGTGGTCGGCTACTCCTCCGCCACGGGGGAGTCGCCGAAGCTGCCGCTCGCCGACCTGATCTACCGCGAGCTGACGCTGCGCGGCTTCTGGATCACCAACTGGGCCCGCTCCACCCCGCGCGAGGAGATCGAGCGGGTCTACGGCGAGCTCGCCGGCCTCGTGGCCAACGGGGAGCTGGCGGCAGCGGTTGAGGCAACCTACGCCCTCGCGGACTACCAGGCCGCGTTCGACCACGCTCGCAAGTCCGGCCGCGCGGGCAAGGTGCTGTTCACCTTCTGAGAATGGCGCTGCGGATGTCGGGACCTCCTTGACATCCTGTAAGACGACCGGTCATATTTGACCGTGGGTGCGGGTTCTGCCGTCCTCCAGCGGCGGTACCCGCACCCACTGTCCACAGCATCTCCGACGAGCACGGGCCACCGCCGGCGCTCGGGACTGCCGAACCGGGCGCCGGTTGTGCCACAACGAACTTCCGCTCACACCCCCGTTCGGACGAACTCGTGGCCGGACATGTCTTCCAGGGTCACCGCCGCGACTTCCGACGCGGGCATGCTGGCGGAGCCGTACAGCTCAGCCCCGTCACCCGTGGCCGAGGTCGAGAACTGCCAGCCGCCCGTGAGCTGGCGGGTGCCGTCCTTGCCGAGGACGACCAGGCGGCACTGGGTGCCGTCCGGGAGGCCTTGGACGTGGGCTTCCACGCGGACCCAGCCGCTGGCCGGGGTGACGGCGGCAGAGAGATGGGTGGGGCCGGCGGAGCCGGTGAGCAGCAGGGGGTCGGGCCTGGGTGCGACGGCCAGGTCCGGGTCGGGGGCGGCGGCCGGGAGCAGGGGCGGTGCGGTGCCGGCGTGGCCGAGCAGCGCGCCGAGGCCGAGCGCGGCGGCCGCCACGGCCACGGCAGCCGTGGCGGCCAGCGTTCTGCCGCGCCGGCGCGCGCCCGACGCTTCGGAGCGCACCTGCCGCAACGTGCGTTGCAGCAGTAGGTCCGCGTCGTCGGGTGGGCCGTCGAGGAGCAGTTCGGGCGGGATCGCCTCGAGGAACTCCTGCATCTCGCGCACTGATTCCACCTCCTTCCGGCAGTGCTCGCAGGTCATCGCGTGGGTGTGGTCGAGGGGGTCGTGGTTCACGCGGCACCCACCGGCTGCGGGCCGCCGAACGATTCGCGCAGCAGGCGCAGGGCGCGGTGCGAGCGGGACTTCACGGTGCCTGCCGGAATGCCCAGCTGCGCCGCGGCTTCCGGCACCGTGTGGCCGCGCAGGTACACCTGCTCCAGCACCTCGCGGTGTTCGGGCGACAGGCCGTCGAGCGCCTCCCGCACCACGATCGAGTCGACCACCGCCGAGGAGTGGTCACGAGCGACCGGCACGGTCGTCGGCGATTCGGCGACCTCCTTGGGCCGGGCGGCGCGCGCCCGGACCTTGTCGACGACGAGGTTGCGCACCACCGTGAGCAGCCACGCCCGCACGGAACCCTTGCCGTTGGCCAGGCTGTCCGGGTTGCGCCACGCACGGACCAGCGCTTCCTGCACCACGTCCTCCGCCGCCGCGCGGTCGCCGAGCAGCCGCGTGGCGTAGGCGAGCATCGCCTTGCCGTGTTCGGCGAACAACGTCCGCACGAGTGCCTCGCCGGCCACCTGCCGGCGGGCTCGCATCCCGGTCATCCGTCACCACCCTCTCGTCCGATGCTCTGAAAACGGACGCCGGCCTGGGGGTGGTTCAACGATCGCGAAGATTTTCTACCCGTCGTCCGGAGAGCGCACCGGTTTGACGTCGACCACGGGGGTGCCGTCGATCGCTTCGAGCTGCGAAACGAGCACGCGCAACCCGTCGACCTCGACGATCTCCGCACGGTGCAGCCCGATCGGATTCGGCCGTGCGGGCGAGCGTGTGCTGAACACCCCGGCCATCGCTCGTGAGGGGTCGCTGCGCGGATGCACGGACAGCACCGAGCGGTCGGCCAGGTGCAGCCAGGTGAACACGAGCACCTGCTGACCGGCTCGCAAATCGCGCAGGCCTTCGCCGACAGACGGAGAAAACACCAGCCAAGCCGAGGGCGCGCCTTCATCAGGTTGTTTCGGCGCCCCGTCGAGGTCCTTCAACGAGGATTCGACGTGGGCGATGGGCTGGAGCTCGAAGTGGGTCATGCCTCGCAAGCTACCGCCGCCATCCGACAACAACCGGCCACGAAGCCGAAATGGACCAAGGTTGTCCACAACGCCCGGACGGCTGTGGACAACCTTGGGGACCCAGCGATGACGGGGGATGAGCGCGCCACCGCCGGGGGGTCGAAACGGTCAGACAGCCGCCGGCTCGGCGGGGATTTCCTCGATCTGCTCAGGCGCCGGCCGGGTTTCCTCCACCGGACGACGCCGGGTGCGGTTCAGCAGCAGCCGCGTCACATCGGGCCGCGAGTAGTGCCCGACCGGGTCCGCCGCCGCCTTCGCGATCGGGATCGCCGAAAGATCGATGTCCGCGTACAGGATTCCTTCCTCGTCCTCCGCCAGCGGCTCGGCGAGCGGGCTGCCGTCCGGGCCGAAGATGCGCGCGAACCCGCCGCCGCGCTGCAGCAGCTGCTCCTTCATCGGGGTGTCGCAGAACAGCTCCATCCCGGCGTCACCCACGAGCGCGCACGGAGCGATCACGAAACACTGCCCCTCCACCGCGTACATGCGTGAAGCCGACGTGTTCACCTCCGCCCCGAGCGCGTACGCCGCTCCCTTGTAGACGGAGAAGCTCGGCCACGAAGCCACGTGCACCTGCTCGTCCATGCCGTACATCGCGTACTTCGTGAGCGGCTGCAGGTGCTCCCAGCAGCACAGCGCGCCGACGCGGCCGATGCCGGCGACGTCGTGCACCACCAGGTCGGAGCCGTCGCCCTCGCCGTACACCGTGCGCTCCACGAACGTCGGCTTCAGCTTGCGGCGGGCGCCGATCAGCTCGCCGTCGGCGGAGATCGTCGCCTGGGCCATGTACAGGCTGCCGCCCGACTGCTCGGAAAAGCCCATCACCACGTTGATGCCGTGCTGCTTCGCGCCGTCGAGCAGCCGCTTGAAGCGCGGGCTGTCGAGGCTGATCGAGTTCTCGTGGTAGCGGCCCACGAACTGCATGCCCCACGCGGGCGAGTCGAGCCACAGCCACCACGGGTACCCCGGGACGAACGTCTCCGGGAAGGTGATCAAACCGGCGTCGTTGCGCGAGGCCTCGGCCATGAGGGCGATCGACTTGTCGATGGTCGCGTCGGCGTCCAGCCACACCGGCTCCGCCTGCACGGCCGCTGCCTTGAAAGAGCCCGAGTAGGTGATCACGCGCTGTCCTTCCCTTCGCCTGCCTGTTCGGCCGAAGGTAGGAGCACCCGAACCCAGTGGCTTGCCTCACAGTGCACCGGGGGTTGACGGAGAGCGCACGGCTGGTGTGTCGCGCCTGGATCAGCGCATACTTGCTGATCAGGTGGTGGTGCGATGAGCATGGTGCTGACAACCGACACGCAGCCGGAGGCCGAACGCGTGGCCTTCTGGCACGAGGTCGTGTGCCGTTCGTTCGTGCCGCTCAACGTCGCCACTCCTGACGCCGAAGCGTTCTCCGGCTCCGTCGCCAACGACCGCCTCGGCCGCCTCCAGCTCTCCACCGTGCACGCCGCCGCGCAGCGCGTCCGCCGGACTCCGCGGCTCGTGGCCGAGGCGGGCGACGAGTTCGTGCTCCTCGGTTTGCAGAGGCTCGGCCCCGGCGTGGTCACGCAGGACGGCCGCCGCGCCGTGATCCGCCCCGGCGACCTGGTGTTCTACGACGCCGCGCGTCCGTACGAGCTGTGGTTCCCCGGCGAGTTCGAGATGAAGGTCTTCATGGTGCCGCGCCGGTTCCTCGGCGTCGGCGACGCGGACCTGCACCGCGTCACGGCCACCACGCTCCGCCCCGACGCCGGCGTGCCCGCGCTCGCCTCGCCGTTCCTGGCGCGGCTCACCGCGGCCGAAGGCGCGGCGGGCGAACGGCTGGCCGCGTCGGCGTTGAACCTGCTCGAATCGCTGGTCCTCGACGGCGCCGAGACGCCCGAGCCGACGCTCCTGCTGCGGATCCGCACCTTCATCGCCGACCACCTCGGCGAGCCCGGCCTGTCGCCGGCGACGATCGCGGCCGCGCATCGGATTTCCGTGCGCTACCTGCACAAGCTCTTCTCGGCCGACGGCGTGTCCGTCGTGCGCTGGATCCAGCAGCAGCGACTGGCGGAATCGCGCCGCGACCTGGGCCGCACGAGTGCGACGGTCGCCGCCATCGCCCACCGCTGGGGCTTCTCGGACGCGGCGCACTTCAGCCGTTCGTTCAAGGCGGCCTACGGGGTTTCACCACGGGAGTGGCGCATCGCTTCCGCTCCCGGCCGGGGCGGCGCAGACTGAGCCGATGGCGCTCGGGCGCTTCGCGGTGCGGGTCGACGGAGTGGTGCAGGGCGTGGGGTTCCGGCCCTTCGTCCATGGGCTCGCGCGGCGGTTCGGGCTCGCCGGCTTCGTCGGCAACGACAGCCGCGGGGTGTTCGTCGAGGTTGAAGGCCCCTCCGAGGCACTGAACGCCTTCGTGACGGCGCTGCGGGCCGAGGCGCCGCCGTTGGCTGTGGTCGACGACGTGCGGGTGACGTCGGTGCCGGCCACGGGATCAATCGGCTTCGAGATCGTCGCCAGCCCGGCCGGCGGCGAGGCGGCGGCGTTGGTGTCCGCGGACAGCGCGACCTGCGCGGAGTGCCTGGCCGAGCTGTGGGATCCGGGGGACCGGCGGTACCGGTACCCGTTCGTCAACTGCACCAACTGCGGGCCGCGGTTCACGATCGTGCGCGGAGTGCCGTATGACCGGCCGCTGACGACGATGGCCGGGTTCGCGTTGTGCGCGGAATGCAAACTGGAGTACGAAGATCCGGGTGATCGGCGGTTCCACGCGCAGCCCGTGTGCTGCCCGGTTTGCGGGCCACGGCTGGTGTTCTCGGGTGGCGGGGAGCCGATCAAGTCCACTGTGGACGCATTGACGTCGGGCGCCGTGGCCGCGGTGAAGGGGCTCGGCGGTTATCACCTCGCCGTCGACGCGGCGAACGAAACGGCCGTGGCCGCGCTGCGCGGCAGGAAACACCGCGAGGACAAGCCGTTCGCCGTGATGGTCCCCGATCTCGCGGCCGCGCGGGAGATCGCGGAGGTCGACGAGATCGCCGCGGCGGTGCTGACCGGGCACCGGCGGCCGATCGTGCTGCTCCCACGCGTCGCGAACGGACCGCTCGCGCCCTCGGTGGCGCCCGGCAACCGACGCGTCGGGGTCATGCTGCCGTACACGCCGCTGCATCACCTGCTGCTCGGTGACCTCGGCCGGCCGATCGTGCTGACCAGCGCGAACGTGTCCGACGAACCCATCGTCTACCGCGACGAAGACGCCCTCACGAGGCTGTCCGGGATCGCCGACGCCTTCCTCACGCACGACCGGGCCATCCACACCCGGACCGACGACTCCGTGGTGCGGGTGTGGCGCGACCGGGTACAGCTGCAGCGCCGTTCGCGTGGTTACGTGCCGGAGCCCGTGACGCTGCGCTCAAGGCTCACCGAGCACATCCTCGGCTGCGGCGCCGAACTGAAGAACACGTTCTGCCTGGCCAAGGACACCCACGCGTTCCTCTCCCACCACATCGGTGACCTCGACAACTACGAGACGTTCAAGGCCTACGAGACCGGCATCGCGCACTTCCGCGAGCTGTTCGACGTCACGCCGACAGTCGTCGCCCACGATCTGCACCCCGAGTACCTGTCGACGAAATACGCCCTGGACCTGGACGACGTCGAACTCGTCGGCGTGCAGCACCACCACGCCCACATCGCCTCCTGCCTCGCCGACAACGGCGAAGCCGGCCCCGTCCTCGGCGTCGCGTTCGACGGCACCGGCTACGGCACCGACGGCACGCTCTGGGGCGGCGAGTTCCTCAAAGCCGACCTCGCCGGGTTCGACCGCCTGGCGCACCTCGCGCCCATCCGGCTGCCCGGCGGCACCACGGCCATCCGCCAGCCCTGGCGCATGGCCGCCGCCTACCTCGACGCCGCAAACATCGAAGTGACAGCCCTGCGAGCCCGCCACGAAGACCAGTGGGACGACGTCCTCCACCTCGCCCGCACCGGCCTGGCTTCCCCGCTGACGTCCAGCGCCGGCCGGCTGTTCGACGCCGTCGCCGCCGTGCTCGGCGTCCGCGACGAGATCAACTACGAGGGCCAGGCCGCCGTCGAGCTGGAACAACTCGCCGATCCGGCAGAACGCACTGCTTACCGCTGTGAGCAGACCCCGGCGGAAGTGTCCGGTGTGGACTTGTTCCGCGCCGTCGTCGAGGACCTCGACCACGGCACCCCATGCCCGGTCGTCGCCGCGCGCTTCCACAACGGCGTCGCCGAAGCCATCACCGAAACCTGCACCCGCCTGCGCGACACAACCGGCCTCAAAACCGTCGCCCTGTCCGGCGGCGTCTTCCAGAACCTTCTGCTCCTGAAAAGAACCGTGGAATCCCTGGAAGACCAGGCTTTCCGCGTCCTCACCCACTCCCGTGTGCCGACCAACGACGGCGGCATCAGCCTCGGCCAGGTCGCTGTCGCAGCCAGCCGTACCACTCGTCCAGGCCGTCACCCCGGGTCGCGCTGATCTCCACCACGCGCGCGTCCGGGTTGACGTGCCGCAGGTCGTGCAGGAAATCCGGCACCGAGAACGACACATACGGCAGCAGGTCGATCTTGTTGAGCAGCACCAGATCCGTCGACGCGAACATGTGCGGGTACTTCAGCGGTTTCCCCGGCCCCTCGGTCACGGACATGATCACCACGCGTGCCGCCTCGCCGAGGTCGAACAACGCGGGGCACACGAGGTTCCCGACGTTCTCCACGAACAGCACCGAACCCCGCGCCGGCGCCAACGTGTCAAGCGCGCGCGAGAGCATCGTCGCGTCGAGGTGACAGCCCGCGCCGGTGTTGATCTGCACGACCGGCGCGCCCGAAGCCTTGATCCGGTCGGCGTCCAGCAGTGTCTCCTGGTCACCTTCGACCACCGCGAGCGGCACTGACGCACCCAAAGCGTGCACGGTCTGTTCCAGCAACGTCGTCTTGCCGGCCCCCGGTGAGCTCATCAGGTTGACCGCGAAGACCCCCAGCTCGGCGAGCCGCGACCGGTTGTGCCCGGCCAGATGATCGTTCTTGGCCAGCACATCCTGCTCCAGCACCACCGTGTGAGAACCCTCCGCGTGCGAATGACCTTCCGTGTGCGAATGACCCTCGGCGTGCGAATGAACCGAAGCCGAGTCCGAACAACCACACGTCGCACACACCTCAAACCACCTCCACGGACTTGATGCGCAGCTGCCGTCCTGCCAGCACCTCGACGTTCGCGCTGCCGCACGCGCACAGCAGGATCGGGTCGTCGATCCCGAACTCCACCCCGCAGTCGCGGCACGCGGCCCGCCCGGGCGGTTCGTCGATCTCCAACTCCGCGCCCTGCAACGACGTCCCCGCGCACACCACGTCGAAGCAGAACCGCACGCTGTCCGGCACCACACCGGACAGCCGCCCGATCTCCAGCCGCACACTGCGCACGGCCTGAGACCCCAGCCGCGAGACGATCGCGTCCACGACGCTCTGCGTGATCGACATCTCGTGCACTAGCAGATCCTCGGCAGCGGGTCGCCCACCAGCATGTCCACGATCCGCGTGCCGCCGAACGCCGTGTTCAGCAGCACCAGGCCCGGTGGATCATCGGCCACGCGGCCGATCACCGCCGCCTCCGCGCCGAGCGGGTGCGAACGCAGCGCGGCCAGCGCGGCGTCGACCTGCTCGCCGTCGACGAACGTCACGATCCGGCCCTCGCACGCGACGTACAGCGGGTCGATGCCCAGCAGCTCCGACGCGCCGCGCACTTCGTCGCGTACGGGCACGGCGTTCTCGTCCACGATCACCGAAACCTGCGCGCCGGCCGCGACCTCGTTGAGGATCGTCGCCACGCCGCCGCGGGTCGCGTCGCGCATCGCGCGCACGCCGGGCACCGCCGCGAGCAGTCCCGCCACCAGCCCGTGGACGGGGGCGGTGTCCGACTCGAGGTCGGCGTCGATGTCCAGCTCGCCACGGGCCAGCATGATCGTGACACCGTGGTCCCCGATCGGCCCGGACACCAGCACCGCGTCGCCCGGCTGAACCGAGGAAACCCCCAGTCCCGAACGGATCGAGACGCCGATGCCGGCGGTGTTGATGTACACACCGTCGCCCTTGCCGCGCTGCACGACCTTCGTGTCCCCGGTGACGATCTGCACGTCGGCCGCGAGCGCCGCCACCTTCATCGAGTCGACGATCTTCAGCAGGTCCTCGACCGGGAAGCCTTCCTCGAGGATGAACCCGGCCGTGAGGTACAGCGGCCGCGAGCCGGACACGGCGAGGTCGTTGACCGTGCCGTTCACGGCCAGGTCGCCGATGTCGCCGCCGGGGAAGAACAGCGGCGACACCACGAACGAGTCCGTGGTCAGCGCCAGCTGCGCCCCGCCGATGGCGAGCGCGGCCGCGTCCTCCAGCGGCTCGAGCAGCGGGTTGCGGAACGCGTCGAGGAACACTGCCTCGATCAGCGTGTGCGTGGCCTTGCCGCCCGAGCCGTGGGACAGCGTGATGCGCTCCTCGCGCACCTTCGCGCGCCGCCGCCGGGCGCGTTCGATGCGGTCGAGCACCTGCTGCTCGCGTCCCGTGGTGGTCATGCGTGGCTCGCCTCCCGCACGCGCTTGCGGCTGAACCGGCCGAAGTTGTAGTACGCCGCGCACGCGCCTTCGGGCGAGACCATGCAGGTGCCGATGGGCGTCTCCGGCGTGCACGCGGTGCCGAACACCTTGCACTCCCACGGCTTCAGCACGCCCTTGAGCACCTCACCGCACTGGCACGCCTTGGGATCCGCCACCCGCACGCCGGGCACGTCGAAGAGACGCTCGGCGTCGAACGCCGCGTACTTCTCGCGCACGCGCATCGCCGAGTGCGAGATGAACCCGAGGCCGCGCCACTCGAAGTACGGCCGCAGCTCCATCACCTCGTTGATCACCTTGAGCGCCACGAGGTTGCCGTCCCACGGCACCACGCGCGAGTACTGGTTCTCCACCTCGGCGCGGCCTTCGGACAGCTGCACCATCAACAGGTAGATCGACTGCAGGATGTCCAGCGGCTCGAACCCGGCCACCACCACGGGCTTGCCGTAGTCGCGCGAGATGAACTCGTACGGCCGGCAGCCGATCACGGTCGAAACGTGGCCCGGGCCGAGGAACCCGTCGAGCCGCAGGTCGGGTGAGTCGAGGATGGCCTTGATGGCCGGCACGATCGTCACGTGGTTGGCGAACACCGAGAAGTTCGGCAGGCCTTCGTCGGCCGCGCGCAGCAGCGTCATCGCGGTCGACGGCGTGGTCGTCTCGAACCCGATGGCCATGAAGACCACCTGCAGGTCGGGGTTCTGCCGGGCGATCTTCAGCGAGTCGAGCGGCGAGTACACCATGCGGATGTTGGTGCCCTCGGCGTTGGAGTCGAAGAAGTTCCCGCCCGAACCCGGCACGCGCATCATGTCGCCGAACGAGGTCATCAGCACCCCGGGGCGGCGCGCGATGCTGATCGCGTCGTCGATGCGGCCCATCGGGATCACGCACACCGGGCAGCCCGGGCCGTGCACGAGCTCGACGCTCTCGGGCAGGTAGTCCTCGAGGCCGTGCTTGTAGATCGTGTGCGTGTGGCCCCCGCACACCTCCATGAACTTGTAGTGCCTGCCGGGCTCGCACAGCGCGGTGATCTTGGCTGACAGCGCCCGCGCCTTGTCCGCGTCCCGGAACTCGTCGACGAACCGCATGGTTCCTCCTGATCGATCAGTCGATCCGAGATTCGAGGAGGGCGGCCATCTCGTCCTCGTACGCCTTCCCGATGCTCTCCAGGAACTCCAGCGCCGCGGCGGCCTCCTCCTCGTCTATTTTGGACAGTGCGAACCCGACGTGGATGAGGATCCACTCACCCGGCGCGGGTGGGTCGTCGGCGAGCAGGCCGATGTTGATGGCCCGCTTCACCCCGCACACCGAGACTTTCGCGAGGTCCGGTCGTTCCTCGCTGATCTCGATGATCTCGCCCGGGATGCCGAGGCACACGGCTATTTCCGGCTCATGTCGACATAACGCTGCACGTCCGGCTTCACCAGCCGGGCGACCCACGCCACCACACCGATGAGCACGATCAGCAGCAGCAACCGCTTGAACATGGTCAGACCTCCGTCTTGAGGGTGTGTTCCGGGAGACGCGGGGTGGTGCCCCACGCCAGTTCCTTCACCGCACGCACGGCCGCGGGCACGGCCGCCGCGACCTCGTTGCTGAGCCCGATCCCGGACTCGACCGACTTCGGCTCGCAGCCCACGATCAGCACGCGCCCCGCGTCGCCACCGAGCAGCCGCAGCAGGCGGAACACGGCTTCGGGTTGCATGCCGTGGGCGTCGATCACGGGCGCCGAAGCCATCGCGTCGACGTCGGCCTCGATCAGCGACAACGTTCCCGGCTCGGCCCCGTGCGGTGTCGCGTCGAGCAGGATCGTGGTGTCGTAGCCGCCGAGCAGGTCGTAGGCCAGGTGCAGGCCGGAGACGCCGTAGTCGGCGATCTGCACCCACTCCGGCAGCTCTTCGTGTTCGAGCTGCTTGAGCACTTCGACGCCGAAGCCGTCGTCGCCGAGGAAGATGTTGCCGATCCCCGCCACCATCACCTGCGGTCTCATGTCGGCTCCAGCTCGTCGGGGGAGAAGTAGCGGAAGCGGCCGTGGGCGTTCTGCAGGTCGGCGCCCGGATCGTCGTCGAGTGTCACGGCCACGTGCGTGGTTCCGTCCACATCGGACAGCACCGCGCGCACGGTGGCGACGCGGCCGGTGAGGAACATGTCCTGCGCGTCGGCGCCACGCAGGTTCGGGTGCAGCCGCACGCGCGAGCCCGCGGCCACGCGGACGCCGGCGACCACGACGCCGTCGGTCTCCGGGGAGACGGACGCGTCGGCTCCGGGGCCCCACCAGGGCACCTCGGGGTTCGCAGGCAGATCGGTTTCCTCGCCGGTCACCGAACGCAGGTACCGCACCGTCCCGTGCAGCCGGTCGAGCAGCTCCTGCGGCAGGTCGTCCACGCGGTCCAGCAACGCGCCCGCCCGGGGATCCGTCGCGCGGGCCTGGCGTTTCTCCTCGTCGGTGAGCGCCATCGTGCGCAGCGTCAGGATCTCGTCGATCTCCGTGCCGTCGAAGAGCTCACCTGGGCTTTCGGGCGCGATCGACGGGTCGTCGTAGAGGATGATGGGGGACGCCAGCATCACCCCGCTTCGCGACGACCCGCCGATCAGCACCGGCCACACGCGCTCGTTCACACACGCCTCGACGGCCGGCTTCGCCCATTCGGGCGGGTCGAGCATCGAGAGGAAGTGGCCCGAGTCCACCGCCAGGATCACGTGCGCGGCGAGCAACGCCCTGCGCAGCGCCGATTCGCGGACGCCGTCCGACGGCCACGTACTCGTGTTGCGCAGGTCCAGTCGCAGCCGCGTGCCGCCGAAGGGGCCGTCGAGCGCGTCGAGGCGAGCCGTGAGCGCGCCGGTCAGCTCGCCGGAGCGGCGCACGAGCGTGCAGTGGTCGCCCACGCACTCGCGCGTCTCGGCCGGCGGCACGGAGAACGGCAGCTCCACGGGCTGCGCGAGCAGGTCGGCCACGGGGACCACGAAGTTCAGCTCGTGCTCCACGGCTTCGTCCCACGTCGTGTAGTCCTTGCCGGCCACGGTCACGGAGTCGACGAACCCGTGGCCGTCGTGCACCAGGCGTTCCTGGGCCTGCAGGAACCGCAGCGTCAGGTGCACCGAGGTGTGCTTACGGGGCTCCAGCAGGCACTCCGTGCGCGAAGTCGCGTACTCGCCGCGCTCCTCCGACGCATACGTTGGCGGCATCAGCACACCCCACTGCCAGCGCACGCGGTTCTTCCGCGCCGACGCGCGGTACGGGTAGAGCAGGTACCCCTCGTACAGCACGGCGTCGCCGACGGCGCGCGCCTGGTCGAACACGCTGGTCACAGGCCATCACCCACGTTCGCCAGCAGGTGCTCCATCGCCGCGTCCCACGTCGGGATCGCGTGGCGCGATTTGTACCGCAGCAGCGCGTCGACGGTCTCGCGGTGCAGCTTCAGCCACGCGACGTTGGGGAAGTACTGGTTCATCAGCTCGTCCCACGCGGCGATCGGCATCCGGCACTCGGCTTCGGTGTGCCACGGCACGGGCTCGACCCAGAACCCCGGGCCGCCCTTCGCGAACACCGTGCCGCTGAACAGCAACACGAGCGGAATCACACCGTCGGCGAGCGCGTGGAAGTACTTGCCGGCAGCCACTTCCAGGTCGTACGTGCAGGGCACTTCGAGCTGGAACTCCGTGGTGCTCGTGAAGCTGGGCACCATCACGGCCACGGTCGCGAACTGGAACGGCCGCAGCGTCTCGCCCCAGCGTGCCGGGTCGCCGAACAAGTTCGTGAGCAGCTCCGCCTCCCCGCTGCTGTAGCGGCGGCGCTGCGGTTCGATCCGCAGCTGCACCCGCAGCACCAGCGCGTGAATCGGCTGGGCGGTGAGCTCGGTGATCTTCATGCTGAACGCGAGCGTCGGCGACGCCGCGTACTTCACCGGGCGCACGTCCAGGCAGTCGAAGGTGAGCTCAGCCATCCGCGGCGACCTCTCCGCGGGCGCGAAGGTCGGCGAAGAAGCTGTCGATGGCTTCGTGCGCTTCGTCGCCGCCGTCGAATCCGCGCCAGTGCAGGCGGACCAGGCCGACGAGCTCGTAACACACGTCGATGGGCACGAGGAAGGCCTCGAACCCGACGTCGTGCTTGTTGATCAGCACCGCTTCCACGTCGGGGGCCACGGTGGCGAACTCGGGCTCCTCCTGCAGCAGCTCCGTCCACGTGTCCAACGGCAGCAGCGACTCCGTCGCGCCGGCCGGGCTCGGGTAGAACGCGACCGCGCGGTCCTGCACCGAGTTGTAGAACAGGAACGCCATCCGCACGGGGATCCCGGCTGTCTCCCACAGCGTCGCGCCGGCCGGGAACCGTGCGGCGTGCCGGTAGCGGGTCGGCACCGCGCGGTGGCGCAGGCCGCCGGCACCGGTGTGGGTGAACAGGAGGTAGCAGCCCCGACAGGTGCACATGATGGTGCGGGATTCGAGGTCGATCACGTGTCCGTGGCCGATGCCGATCGGCTCCGTGCACAGCTCGCACCTCTCACCGCGCGCCGGTCGCTCGGCCGGCGTCAGGAACCTGCGCAGACCGCCCGTCATGCCTGCTCCACGGGGACCGGGCACTCGATCGCTTCGAGCGGCAGCAGCGGACGTCCGCCCGGGCCGGTCTCTTCGGGCACCACCCCGGCCACGACGACGTCGGTGAGCTCCGGCGCGGCCTCGCGCACCACGCGTTCGATCGCCATCTTCGCCGTGACGGTCGAAGACGGGCAGCCGTCGCACGTGCCCTGCAGCTGCAGCCGCAGCACGCCTTCGGCGTCGATGCCGACGATGTCGACGTCTCCGGAGTGCGAACCCAGGTAGGGCCGCACCTCGTCGAGCGCCTCGCTGACACGGTCCAAAGTGGACTTCGGGTGCAGGTCGTGGAGGACCAGCAGCCCACGTACGTGGTCGTCGCCGGCGAGGCGCTCCAGCAGCACCTCGCCGGCGACGTCCTCTCGCAGGACGGACACGATCGTCGTCAGGCCGGCGCCGTAGAACTCGAGCAGCGTGTGGACGAGGTCCTCAGCCCTGTCCGCCACGGTGCTGCCCGCCTCCGCCGCGAGCTCACCGAGGAGCTGCTCGATGCGTTCGCCGACCTGGCCGATGTCGCGCTCCGTCATGGTTCAGAACACCTCTCCGCCGAATGCGTGGGGGGTGTGGATCCGGTCGAGCGTCTTGCCCTTGCCGGTGTACATGTGCACGCCGCACGGTAGGCAGGGGTCGAAGCTGCGCACGGCGCGCATGATGTCGATGCCCTTGAAGTTCTCCTGCGTGTTCTCCTCGAAGATCGGCGTGTTCTGCACCGCGTCCTCGTACGGGCCCGGCGTGCCGAAGGAGTCGCGCACGCTGCCGTTCCACGGCGTCGGCGGGTACGGGTGGTAGTTCGCGATCTTGCCGCCCTTGATCACCATGTGGTGCGAAAGGACCCCGCGCACCGCCTCGGTGAACCCGCACGACACGCCTTCCTCGGGCACCGTGAACGGCTCCCACGTCTTCGTGTGGCCGCCGCGGACCTCGGCGAGCGCCTGCTCGCAGAAGTGCAGCGCGAGCCCGGCGGCGTATGCCTGGAAGTACGTCCGGGCGCGGTTGCGCTCGATCGCGTTGCTCCACTTCGGGATCTTCCACTCGAAGCTGACCTCGGGTTTCGTGGCCGTGCGCGGGAGGTTGATCACCACGCTGTGGCCGGTGGACTTCACGTAGTCGGTGTCCACGAGGCCGGCCAGCGCCGTGACCCACAGCCGGGCGATCGGGCCGCCGCCGGTGTCGAGCGCGAGGTGGTCGGTGCCGTCGAACCAGCGCGGCGACATCGTCCACGAGTACTTGTCGTCGAAGTCGCGCTTCTGCGGGCGCGGGATCGTGTGCTGGTTCCACGGGTGGCGCGCGTCCACGGGGTTGCCCAGCGGGTCGTGCGTCACGAACTTCTCCATGCCCTCCCAGTCTTCGTAGAAGGACGAGCCGAGCAGGATCCGGATGCCGAGGTTGATGTCGAGCAGGCTCGTGGTGACCAGCTTGCCGTCGACGACGACGCCGGGTGTGACGAACATCTTGCGGCCCCACGACTCCATGTTCTCGTAGGTGAAGTCGCAGTACTGCGGGTTGTTGAGACTGCCCCAGCAGCCGAGCAGGATGCGCCGGCGGCCGACCTCTTCGTAACCGGGAATGGCTTCGTAGAAGAAGTCGAACAGGTCGTCGTGCATCGGCAGGCAGCGCTTCATGAACTCGACGTAGCGCATCAGCCGGGTGAGGTAGTCGGTGAACAGCTGCACCGTCGCGATCGTGCCGACGCCGCCCGGGTACAAAGTGGACGGATGGACGTGGCGGCCTTCCATGAGGCAGAACATCTCGCGTGTGGAACGGCTGACCTGTAGGGCCTCGCGGTAGAACTCGCCCTCCAGCGGGTTGAGCGAACGCATGATGTCGCCGATGGTCTTGTACCCGTGGTCGCGCGCGTGCGGCGCCTCGGTGCGGTTGGCCAGCTCCAGCACGCCGGGGTTGGTCTCGGCCACCATCTTCTCGCAGTAGTCGACGCCGACCAGGTTCTCCTGGAAGATGTTGTGGTCGAACATGTACTCGGCGGCCTCGCCGAGGTTGATGATCCACTCTCCGAGGTGCGGCGGGCGTACGCCGTAGGCCATGTTCTGGTTGTAGACCGAGCACGTGGCGTGGTTGTCGCCGCAGATCCCGCAGATGCGGCTGGTGATGAAGTGCGCGTCGCGCGGGTCCTTGCCCTTCATGAAGATGCTGTAGCCGCGGAAGACCGAAGACGTGCTGTGGCACTCCACGACCTTCTTGGCCGCCCAGTCGATCTTCGTGTAGATCCCGAGGCTGCCGACGATGCGCGTGATCGGGTCCCACGCCATCTCGACGAGGTCGGTCTTGGCCTTGCCGCCGCTCTTGGGCTGTGTCTGCGTCATGTCCCGTTCCCTTTCAGCGCCAGGAGGAGCGGTAGCCGGTCTCGAGCTGCTTGCCCTTGTGCCGCCACTTGGGTTCGGCATCGGCCTTGCGTTCGGTGATCTTGCGCAGGCGCCGGATCACCGAGCCGTACGCGCCGCTCGCGAGCGAGGAGACGTGAGCGCCGGGTGGCTCGTCCATGAACGGCATGAACTTGTCCGGGAAGCCGGGCATGGTGCAGCCGAT
Source organism: Amycolatopsis sp. NPDC005232 (assembly GCF_040607795.1). Taxonomy (NCBI): domain Bacteria; kingdom Bacillati; phylum Actinomycetota; class Actinomycetes; order Pseudonocardiales; family Pseudonocardiaceae; genus Amycolatopsis; species Amycolatopsis sp. NPDC005232. The sequence continues at coordinate 24,795 of NZ_JBEXHL010000012.1, forward strand.
GCAGATGCCGCCGACGTTCGGGCAGCCGCCCACACCGTTGATCCAGCCGCGCTTGGGCACGTTGCACTTCACGACCGGGCCCCAGCAGCCGAGCTTCACCAGGCACTTCGGCGAGTCGTACTCCTCGGCGAACTGGCCCTGCTCGTAGTAGCCGGCGCGATCGCACCCCTCGTGGACTGTCGCGCCGAAGAGCCACTGTGGACGGAGGTGGTCGTCGAGCGGGATCATCGGCGCGTGGCCGGCGGCCTGGTAGAGCAGGTAGGTGAGCGTCTCGGAGAAGTTGTCGGGGTGCGTCGGGCAGCCCGGGATGCAGACGATCGGCAGGCCGGCACTCGACTTCCAGTCCCAGCCCAGGTAGTCGGGCACGCCCATCGCGCCCGTCGGGTTGCCCTCCATGGCGTGGATTCCGCCGTACGCGGCGCAGGTGCCGGCCGCGACCACGGCGAGTGCCTTGGGCGCCAGGCGATCGAGCCATTCGCTGGTGGTCATCGGCTGGCCGGTCGCGGGGTTGTTGCCGAAGCCGCACCAGTAGCCCTCGGCCTTGATGGCCTCGTTGGGAATCGACCCCTCCACGACCAGCACGAACGGTTCCAGCTCGCCGCGGTCGGCCTTGTAGAACCACTCGATGAACGTGTCGGCGCCCTTGTCCGGACCGCACTCGAAGTCGATCAGCGGCCAGTGCACCTGGATCTTCGGCAGGCCGGGCAGCGCGCCGAGCACGATCTCCTCGATGCTCGGCTGCGTGGCGGCGGTCAGCGCGACCGAGTCGCCGTCGCAGGACAGTCCGGCGTTGATCCACAGGATGTGGATGGGCTTCTCTTCTTCTTGGGCGGGGGTTTCCTGGGCTTGGGTCACGGCTGTTCACCCTCGAGGTCGTCGAGCGCACCGAGGGTGAGTTCCCACAGTGCGTGGTAAAGGGTCGTCTGGGCTTCTTGGATGCGGTGCACGGAAGGCGACGGCACCACGAAGAGGTGGTCGATCGAGCGCAGCTCGGCCATCTTGCCGCCGTCGTACCCGGCGATGCCGACGGTGACGAGGCCGCGGCGCGCGGCCTCGTCGAACGCGGACAGCAGGTTCGCCGAGTTCCCGCTGGTCGACAGGCCCACGGCGATGTCGCCACGGCGGCCGAACGCGGCGACCTGCCGGGAGAACACGACGTCGAACCCGATGTCGTTGGACAGGGCGGTGACCACCGCGATGTCGTTGGTGAGGCCGAACGCGGGCAGTGGCCTCGCGTCGCCGTCTGGGCTGTCGAGGCTGTCGGGGCTGAGGAACAGGCTCGCGAGGTCCTGCGCGTCGGTGGAGCTGCCGCCGTTGCCGAAGGCCAGCAGGCGGCCACCGCCGGCGAACGCCTGCGCGAGGTCCCGCGCGCACGCGGCGAGGCGCTCGCCGTCGGTCTCGAGAACCTGGCGGCGCAGCGCGACTATTTCGCGGGCTTTCTCCACAGTGGACTGCCGGACCTGGGTCAGGACGGCATCGAGATCGCTCGTACCCGAGTACAGGAACGGGTACAGCTCCTCGAGTCCACTCGCGCCCACGGAATCCCTTGCCATGGCCGCTCAACTCCCTCGGCTATTCGGGAATCTCCAGACGTGCGATGGCTTCGCCGGCGTGGACGAGGATGCGATCGCCGACACCGGCTTGCACCAGTGCGACGCTCACTTCTTCCCTGCCTTGGCCGGTATCCACGACTGCGAACCCGAGGTCCAGGAGTTCGACGACGGTCACTTCGACTGCGATATCGGAACAGGTGATGCACACCCCGTCGTGACAGGCGGGGGCTGGTGCTCTGTCGGCGTCACGGGCGTTCACGACGCCACCTCCGGTGCGAGGATGCCGGGCTGTTCGAAGAACACGTGCACGAGTTCCCACAGGACGTGGTAGGTCGTGACGTGGATTTCCTTGACCACGCGGGGGTCGTCGGAGCGCGCTCGCAGCACGTGGTCGGCCGTGATGGTGCCCGGGCCGGTCCCGCCCGTGAGCGCGATGGTGAGCATCCCCAGCTCATGGGCGGCTTCGAGGCCGCGCCGGACGTTGGCGCAGTCGCCGTCGGACGAGATGCCGAGCGCGATGTCCTGCGGCTCGGCCAGGAACTTGATCTGGTAGGCGAAAATCTCGTTGAGCCCTTGGCGGTTCGCGACGCTGGTGAGGGTCGCGACGTCGGCCGTCAGCGAAATCGCCGGCAACGCCCGCTTTCCGACGATCACGGGGTGCACGAACTCCACGGCCACGTGCTGCGCATCGGTGCCGGCGCCCCCGTTGCCGAACACCACGAGCTTCCCGCCGCGGTGGAACCGCCGCGCCATTGCGTGACACGCCTGGGCCACCGCCTCCGCTTGCCCGCCCAGCTCTCTACCCGGCACGACGCGGCGCTCGAAAAGCGCCGCCACCGCACCGGAAGAAGTACTCGGAGAGCCGACCATGGCGGCACTTCCCTGCGCTCGGTGGTGGGAGCAGTCCCTTCCCACATTAGAGCTGTGAATTGGATCACACAATAGACTGCGGTAATGGGCAGTAATTCACCCATGTGGTGGCTGACGTTGATCTTGATTCTTCGATTTATCCACAGCCGCTTGGAGCTGTGGATAACTGCGCCCTTTGGGCGTCGCTTTCCCGGAATGGTCGGTAGGGCCCGATAAAATGGGACGGGGACGCCCCCCTGGGAGGGCGGGGGTTGTGTGTCCGTCCGGCTTGTCGGTGTGCGTTGGTGGCGAGGTTGCGCAGGCTGGCCATGAGGCGGGGTGCGGGTGCGGGGGTGGTGCGGGCTCGGGATTGATCTTCTCTGTCGGTGAGGTTGCGGACCCGGGGGAGTGTGTTGTCGATGTGCCAGTGGCTGCGGACGTGCTGTCCGATGTGGGCAGGGTGGGCGTAGTGGCCGGTGAGGCTGGTGAGCCGTGCGCGGCGGGAGTGGAGCGTTGATAGGTGCTGTGGCGCTCAATGAGGAACGCGTGGGTGGCGTGTGGGAAGTCGATTGCCGGGCAGCCGAGGAATTCGCCCAGAGGTGTGGGCTGAATGGTGCGGCGTTCGCTGCGGCCGTGCCCGCTTCCGCCGATGATGTGGGCGGAAATCTCGCGCCAGGGCAGGTGTCGAGCAGGCCGTGGAGATGGTGTTGGTTCTCCTTGACGGTGAACACGTAGTCCGCGCCGTGTTGATGCCGGTAGCGGGGGCATGTTCGGCGGCGGTGTGCAGGGCGTCGGCGGTGACTGCTCGTCCGGCCGGGTCGATCCGGTCCAGCAGCGATGGAAACCAGGTGAGTTCGCCGCTGCCGATCGGAAGCTGGCGTTGACCCGCCGCCGTTGCCGTCTTGTGGGTGAACGCGGCAAGCAGATGAATGCCGGTGTGGCGCGCAGGGACGTGCCGCCCGCCGCGATCGTTGCCCGCGCGGTCTCGGCCAGGTCGGTGTTAGTGGTGTCGTGTTCGGCAAGCCGGCTGCTGATCACGTCGTCGAGGATGTCGCCGTCGACCCGGCGGGCTCACCTGACCAACCAGGAGCCGCGCCCACCCTGCACCCAGGCCAAAAGTCTCTGCCGGAACCCTGCCCGGGAGGGCGCGGCTGCGTGTCTCTGTCCGGCGGCTCAACGAGGCCTCGTGCCCAGCCGGTTCCCGAACCCGTCGTCAAGCGCGGTCATGCTCCCCCTGAGACTCCTCCGCCCGCGACAACCATGTATCCGCCTCCTCCACCGCCCCGCGCGCCTGCAGCATCCGCGCCAAGCTCAACATCCCCTGCACATCCCCGGTCTCCGCCGCCGCGCGGAAGAACCGTTCCGCCTTCGCCAGCTCGTCGCGCGCTTCCGCGAGGTGCCCGAGGTTCGTCAGGGCCGGAATGCTCCCGTGCTCCGCCGCCTTGCGGTACCAGGCCGCCGCTTCGCCCTCGTCGCCGCGGTTGCGGGCCAGGACGCCGAGGTTGGTCATCGCGGCGGCGTCGCCGGCTTCGGCCGCGTCGAGGTACCAGGCTTCGGCCTCGTCGACGTCGCCGCGGCGGTGCAGGAGCAGGCCCAGCCGGACGGTGGCCTCGACGTTGCCGGAGGTCGCGCCCTGGCGGTACCAGGATTCGGCGTCCTGGACCTTGCCGAAGCGTTCGGACTGGCGGCCGAGCAGGCACGTCGCCGAGAGGTCGCCGTCGGCGAGGGCCTCGCGCCACCAGCGCGTGGCCTCGCTGTAGCGGCCGCGTTCGCGCATGACGATGCCGACGTCGATCATCGCGGACGTGTTGCCCGCGCTCGCGGCGCGGCGGCACCAGTCCTCGGCCTCGTCGTAGCGGCCGCGTTCGGCGAGCAGGTGCCCGAGCGCGCCCATCGCCTCGACGTCACCGGTCACGGCGGCCTCGTGGAACCAGTACTCGGCGTCCTCGAACCGGCCGCGCCGTTCGTACGCGCGCCCGAGCCCCAGCATCCCGCGCGGCTCGCCGGCGTGAGCGGCCTCGTGGTACCAGCGTTCGGCCTCGTCGAGCACGCCGCGCTCGGCCAGGAGGTTCGCCAACGCGGTCATCGCGATGCGGTCGCCGCCGGCCGCGGCGCGACGGAACCACGTCTCGGCCTCCGCTGCCTCGCCCCGTTCTCGCAGCGCCGCTCCGAGGCGTGTCATCGCGACGACGTTGCCGCCTTCCGCGGCCTTGCGCTGCAGGTAGTCGTCGACGCGCGAGTTCCACTTCCGCAGCCGCCCGCTCATCGGCCACGCTCCCTTCCGCCTGTCCTCACCTCGGTAGTCGCTCGGCGCGGCGCGGACGTGACACCGTGGTCCCGGACACGGTTCGCGCGCAGCTGAGAGTGTCGGCGCGGTCACGGGCTTCGCGCCGGGCATACTGCCGCCTCCCGAACCTGTCGAGAGGATCACGCGCGCATGGCCCGGACGTTTCCCACCCAGCGGATTCTGCTGGTCGTCGTGGTTCTCGTGGTGGCTGTCGCCGGGATCTGGTACGCCGGACGGCAAAGCGGCGCCGAGCCCACGGGTGCCGAGCCCGCCGACGTCACGCAGCAGCTGGCGGAGCTGAAAATCGCGCCGCGCGCGTCGATGTCCGGCTATTCCCGTGACAAATTCCCGCACTGGGACAACCAGGGGCACAACTGCAACACGCGCGAGCTCGTGCTCAAGCGCGACGGCAAGGACGTCAAGGCCGGCACCGACTGCAACCCGACGTCCGGCACCTGGTTCAGCGTCTACGACGCCGAGACCTGGACCAAACCCGGCGACGTCGACATCGACCACATGGTGCCCCTCGGCCAGGCCTGGGCCAGCGGCGCGCGCGACTGGCCCCAGGACAAACGCGAGCAGTTCGCCAACGACCTCACGCGCCCCCAGCTGTTCGCCGTGACGGACAACCTCAACCAACAGAAGAGTGACAAGGCGCCCGACGAGTGGAAGCCGCCGCTGGTGTCGTTCTGGTGCACCTACGCGACGGACTGGGTGACCGTGAAGCACTTCTACGGCCTCACCATCACGACGGGGGAGAAGACGGCGCTGCAGGACATGCTGGGCCGCTGCCCGGCCGCGAGCTGATCTCCGCCACGGGACCCCTCCGCGCCGTTGACGAGGTGCGTCGAGCTGGCGCCTGACGACGCCGACGGGCACAACAGGCTCGCTATGGTCCTCGGCTGACCCGGCCGAGCCGGAGAGGGCGAAGTCCACCTCCCGCACGCCGCGTACCTTGGCCACCGGCAGGCGCCGGAGACCCTGCGCGGGATGGGCTACTGCCGCCGGTGCGGCGACCAGTGCCTGAGCCGTCCGACGGTGTTCTGCGTGCGTTGTGTGCTCGGCAACGGGGCGAGCGCGGTCGCGCCGAACTGCCCCGTTTGCGGTGCCACGTTGAGCGTTCCGGACGGATTCGGACCTGTAGCCGAGTCGCGCCGGCCGGAATTGTCAGACCGCTCGGTTACTGTCCCCGGCATGGCGACCTTCCTCCTCATCCACGGCGGTGGTGGCAGCGGCTGGGATTGGCACCTCGTCGTCGACGAGCTGCGGCGGCGCGGCCACGAAGCCGTCGCCCCGGACCTGCCGATCGGGAACCCCGAGGCGAAGCTGGCGGACTTCGCGGCCACGGCCACCGCGGCGGTGGACGGGAGGCCGGACATCGTCGTGGTCGGGCATTCCTACGGCGGATTCACCGCTCCCTTGGCCGCTGCGAGGCTGGAAAACGCGCGGTTGCTCGTCTTCCTCGCCGGCATGGTGCCCGCGCCCGGGGAGGCGCCGGGGCAGTGGTGGGGCAACGTCGGGTTCGAAGGCCCCGGCTCAGGCCTCACCGAGACGGAGACCTACCTCGGCGACGTCCCACCCGAGCTGGCGGCAGAAGCCTTGAGCCGCAGCCGCGACCAGCTCAGCGCGGAGTGGGACGACCCGTGGCCCGACGCGCGGCTGCCCGACATCCCCACGCGCGTGCTCCTCTGCCGCGACGACAAGTTCTTCTCGCCCGAGCTGCAGCGGCGCGTCGCGCGTGAGCGGCTCGGCTTCGAGGCCGACGAGATCGACGGGTCCCACAGCGTCGCGTTGAGCCGTCCGGTTGAGCTGGCCGAGCGGCTCGAGCGGTATTTCGCCACGCTCTGACACCGCGGAGCCGCCAAATGGTCCAGACCTATTGACGGGCTGGCTCGGCGATCCCTAACGTCGGTCTCCCGTGCACGGTTCCTCCACCCCGGTCCCCACTGGAGGTTCCGAAAAGTGAAACTCAGAGCCCTCAGCGCCGCCGTGCTCGCGCTCGGCGCGCTCGTCACCGTCCCCGTCGCGACGGCCAGCGCCGCGACTTTGCCCGCGTGCCAGCACTTCTACACCGGCCCGATCCCCGACCGCCCCGTCTCCGGAGGCCACGGCCCGGGCTCCCTCGTCGGCGCGGTCAACGTGAGCAACCGCCTGCCCGCGCCCACCGGCGTCTCCGGCGGCCTCGGCGGCGACGGCAAGGTCACCTTCACGTTCTCCCGCGTGCCGGGCGCCAAGGCGTATCGCGCGTTCCGCAACGGCCAGGCCCTGCAGTGGATCAGCGACTGGGGCCAGCCGACGCTCCAGGTCACCGACGCGAGCCCCTGCCAGAACGCCAACTACCAGCTCTACGCCATGACCGCCGAGGACAACTCGCCCGGCTCGCTCGGCCAGATCTCCACCGCGTACCGCGTGGGTTCGTCAGGTCAGCTGACCCCCTACGCCCTCGCCAAGGGCACCACGCTCAACTACCGCGTCACCGCCTACAACGACGTCGCCCAAACCGCCCTCGGCTACCAGGCCGGCCCGGGCTTCTGCGCCGTCGACGCCCGCAACATCCCTTGGGGCACCCGGATTTCCGTCCCGGGCTACGGCCACTGCTACGCGGCCGACATCGGCAGCTGGATCAAGGACGACATCCTGGACGTCTGGCTGCCCGGCAACCAGGCCAACGACTGGGGCGTGCAACGGCTGACGCTCACTGTCGAATAAGGCCGGTCAAGTAAAGCGGTGAAGGGCACCTTCAGGGACTCGGATTCCCTCAAGGTGCCCTTCACGGACCTTCAGCCGACTGGCAATACTGAGAAGCGTTGTCGCGCAAGGCTTTTGCAGCGACAATCCCGCCCCGCGACGGATCGCTACCAGGCGCAGTCGAACTCCGTCACCACTTGTCGTGCACCAACGGCCGGATCAGCTCGTCATACGTGGCCCGCACTCCGGCCGCCGCTTCTTCCGGCAGCGGGGCCAGCCCGGCCGCAACCGTGTTCCCCCGCGCCTGCTCGGCGTTGCGCGCGCCCGGGATCACCACGGAAACCCCCAGCTGATCCAGAATCCAGCGCAGCGCGAACTGCGCCAGCGTCTGCCCCTCCGGCACCAGCCCGCGCAGGCGCTCCACGGCCTCCAGCCCGACCTCGAACGGCACCCCCGAGAAGGTCTCGCCGACGTCGAACGCCTCACCGTGGCGGTTGAAGTTGCGGTGGTCGTCGGTCCCGAACGTCGTCGCGGCCGTGTAGCGCCCGGACAGCAGACCCGACGCCAGCGGCACCCGCGCGATGATCCCGGCGCCCGTCTCCACCGCCGTCGGCAGCACGCGCTCCAGCGGCTTGAGCCGCAGGCAGTTCAGGATGATCTGCACCGAAGCGACATTCGGCCGCGAAAGCGCCGTCAACGCCTCGTCGCACGTCTCGACGCTGACGCCGTAAGCCTTGATCCGGCCCTCGTCGACCATCCGGTCCAACGCGTCATACACGGCATCCGACGAGTACACGGCGGTCGGCGGGCAGTGGAGCTGGACGAGGTCCAGCGTGTTCATCCCGAGGTTCCGGCGGGACCGGTCGTTCCATTCGCGGAAGTTTTTCTCGACGTAGTTCTCCGGTACCTGCTCGGCGCGGCGGCCCATCTTCGTGGCTACGAACACGCCGTCACCACGCTCCTTGCGGAAGCGACCGACCAGCGTCTCGCTGCGGCCGTCGCCGTAGACGTCGGCGGTGTCGAAGAACGTGACGCCCTCGTCGGCCGCCGCGTGCAGCACGCCCATGGCCTCGGTTTCGTCGACGGTGCCCCAGTCGGCGCCGAGCTGCCAGCACCCGAGGCCGACGGCAGACACCTCACGCCCCAGCCGGGTGATCTTGCGAGTCTCCATACAAGCGATCCTAAGCGGACCCTGATCAACCGCGAGCACTCACGCGACCGGTCCCACCGCGAACGCTGCCCAGACGTACTTCCCGCCCGCGCACGGCTCGTAGCCCCACTCCTGCGACAGCACGTGGACCAGCTGCAGCCCCCGGCTGCGCGCCGCCTCCGGGGAGGGCTCCTTGAGGCGCGGCACCTCCTGGCCGGCGTCGAAGACGCAGATCACCAGCCGTCCCTCCGACAGCCGCAGCTCCAGCCGATCCGGCCGCTCACCGTGCTCGAACGCGTTGGTCACCAGCTCGGACGTCGCCAGCAGAATGTCGTCCCGCCATTCGCAGCCCACCGCCAGCTCATCGAGCTTGGCGCGAACAGCGTGGCGGGCGATCGCGGGCGCGGTGACGTCGTCCGGGAGCGCCAGGCGCACGGTGGCGGGTGTCGTGGTGCCTCGCGTCGGCATCTTCGACGTCGTCATGGCTTCCACCCCTCCCGACCTGTCCGTTACTCGCACCGGCTTACTACCCAAGCGGGGGGACCCCGAATCAGGTGCCCTCGGTGATGTCCGTCTCGACCAGTCCGGTGCGCAGTTTCTTCAGCGTCGACGCGAGCAGGCGCGACACCTGCATCTGCGAAACGCCCACGCGGCGGGCGATGTCCGACTGGCTCATCCCCGACCCGAACCGCAGCGCGACGATCTTGCGCTCCCGCTCCGGCAGGCTCTCCAACATGGGCCGCAGCGCCTCGCGCAGCTCCGCCTGGCTGAGGTTCGCGTCGGGCGCGCCGAAGCGTGTGTGCGCGGAGTTCTCCAGCAGGTTGTCCAGCGAAGCGCCGTAGCGGCCCTGGCCGGCGCGCAGGCCTTCGTAGACGTCCTCCATCGGCACGCCGAGGTGCTGCGCGATCTCACTCGGGCGCGGCGCGCGCGAGAGCCGCACGGTGAGCTCCTCGCGCGTGGCGGAGATGGACGCGTTGAGCTCCTTCAGCCGCCGCGGCACCCGCACAGACCAGCTGTTGTCCCGGAAGTGGTGGCGCAGTTCACCCGAAATGGTGGGGACGGCGAACGCCAGGAAGTCGGTGCCCTGCGTCGGGTCGTAGCGGTCGACGGCGTGGATCAGGCCGACCGTCGCGATCTGCACCAGATCGTCCATGGCCTCGTCGCGGTTGCGGAACTTCCGCGCGAGGTTGCGGGCGAGCTCCAGGTGCTCGCGCACCAGTCTGTCCCGGATCTCCTCACGGCGCGGGGAGCCTTCGGGCAGCTGGGCCAGCTCGTCGAACAGCGACGCCACATCGGTCTCGTCGCCTTCGGCGGGGGTGGTCACGGGCGCGCCACCTCACTCTCCCGGACGAGCTGAACCCGGGAGAGGTACCGGCCGTCGGCCGGGGTCACCGTGCGTCGCGCCGACGTGGCCAGCGCCGTGAGCAGCTGCCAGGACAGACCGGTGTCGTCACCGTGGTCCGGGGTGTCGGCGACCACCGACACGGTGACCTCGATGCGCCCCTCGATCCAGGAGAAGACGCAGGTCAGCTTGCCGTCGGCCGCGGACGGCAGGAGCATCGAGCACGCCTCGTCCACCGCCATCCGCAGGTCTTCCACCGCGTCGAGGTCGAAGTCCTGGCGCATCGCGATGTCCGCGACGATCGTGCGCAGCGTGGGCACCACGTGCGGGATGGCCGCCGTCCGCACCTCGATGAGCTGGGCGTCCTCCCGATCGAGCGGGGCGTTGTCCTCCACGTGCGGTCCTCTCTCCGGCTCACTCGGCCGTGTGCTGTGCTGCCCGGTCTGCTCATGCCCGGGGTGTGAGCAAACCAAACCCGGGTTTGATTCGCGCGACCGGCGGGCATGTAGCGGTCGAAGTGCTGATCCCGGGAAAGGTGGGGACGAGATGGCTGACGTGAGCCGGCTGCCCAACGTGGTCGCCGAGGAGTGGGAGTGGCAGCTGCAAGGTTCCTGCCGTGGCGCGGACAGCAGTCTGTTCTTCCACACCGACAACGAGCGTGGGTCCGCACGCGAGCGTCGTGAGTCGCGCGCGAAGGCGATCTGCCAGACCTGCCCCGTGCTGGCGCAGTGCCGTAAGCACGCCCTGACCGTACAGGAGCCGTACGGCATCTGGGGCGGCCTCGGCGAGATCGAGCGCCGTGAGCTGTTCATGCGTGAACGCCGCGCCGCCAAGCGCGACCCGCTGTCCGCCTGACCCAGCCCCGAACCTGCCCCGCGTGCCCCGCCGGCACGCGGGTCGCTGTGCGCGCGGCCGTTCGCCGGAATGACCATGCCGCCGTCCGGCTCTTGCCCGCCCGTGCCGTTGTCCGGGACAGTGGCGGCCGACGCGGCGGCAGTCACCCACTGGGTTAGGGTTGGACTTTCCAGATGCCTGGAACCGTGAACGGTTGCCGCTTGAGATACAGGCGCGTACCGGCGCAGCAGCAGCAGCGCCTGACGAGGAGAAACTGCATGCCCGCAGCCGACCAGAACGCCACCCCTCCCGGGTTCGGCATCACGCTGGACACCGAGGCCGCCGAGCCGCGGGTGGTGGTCAACGGTGAGCTCGACCTGCTCACCAGCCCGCAGCTGCAGGAAGCCCTTGCCGGGTTGATCGCGGACAAGAGCTCGCAGCGCGTGGTGGCCGACCTGACCGGGGTGACCTTCTTCGACTCCTCGGCGTTGAACGTGGTCCTGCACGCCCAGCGGCAGGCTCGTGAGCAGGACGTCGAGCTCGCGGTGGTCCCCAGCTCGGCTGTGAGCCGCGTCATCGAGCTCACGGGAGTGGCCGAACACCTGAGCGTGTCGGAGGAACCGCCCGCCTGATCCCCGATACGGTCGCGCGGACCTGAATTCCGCTCGCGACCTGGGGGAGATCCACGATGATGGGGCGCACCCACGCCCTGACCGGCTGGTGCGCGGGCCTCGCCCTCGCGCCCGCGGTCGGCGCCGGTTCGTTGCACCAGGCGGCGGTCTTCGCCGCCACCACGGCCGGCTTCGCGTTGCTCCCCGACCTCGACCACCCCGGCGCCAGCGCGTCCCGTCTCCTCGGCTGGCTGACGGGCGCGTTGTCGTGGCTCCTGCGCCGCGTTTCGTCGGCCGTGTACGCACTGACGAAGGGCCCCCGCGACGAGAAGGTGACCGGCAAGCACCGCCACCTGTCGCACACCGTGCTCTTCGCCGCGGGCCTCGGCTTGGCAACGTCGGCGGGCACCGCGGCCGGCGGCCCGTGGGCGGTGTTCGGCGTCGTGGTCTTCGGGCTGTTGCTCGCTGAGGGCGCCTTGGGCGACTGGCTCTTGCCGGTCAGCGTCGGCGCCATCCTGTGGTGGTACTTCACCGCGCCGCCCGACCACGCCGCGCAGCTGCAGCAGATCTCGGGCTGGCTCGGGATCGCCGTGGCGGCCGGGTGTTTCGTGCACTGCCTCGGCGACTCGCTGACGGAGTCCGGCTGCCCGTTCCTCTTCCCGCTGCCGATCGCCGGCGAGACCTGGTACGAAATCCGGCCACCGAAGGTTTTCCGGCTACGGACGGGCAAAAAGGTGGAGACGCGGTTGGTGTTCCCCATTTTCGTTGTGGTGGGAGTGCTTCTGGTGCCCGGCGTGTGGGGCTGGACGACCTCGACGGCCGAACGGCTCTTCAGCCCACCGGCGGCGCAGACTGCGACGCAGTGATCCGCTTCGCTGCCGCGGCGGTGTCCGTGTAGTCGCGGGTGTGGGCGATCTTGCCGTCGCGGATGGTCAGCACCATCACGTACGACGAGACGAACGCTTCGCCACCGAACTCGCCGTGGAGGTCGAACTCCGTGACCAGCACGGCCGGGTCGGTGGTTTCGTGCACGACGACGTTGTCCGCCTCGGTCATCCGGCGCACGGAACCCGCGGCGCGGAACCGGCGGCGCAGCTCTTCGCGCCCGTGCGTCAGGCGCGGCACTCCGGCCGGGGTGAAGGGCATTTCCAGCACGACGTCCTCGGCGTAGAGATCCGCCAGGTCGTCCCAGCGGTTCTCCACGGACGCGTCCAGGAATCGCTGGAACACTGTCGCAGCACCGGTCATGGTGTGCGCCGCCGCGGTGTTGGGAAAATCGCGGTACGTCGTGATCTCTCCATTGTGGACGGTAACCAGCCCGACCGACGACGGAAACCCGTAGCTCTCACCGGTGTGCGGATTGCGGCCCTCGACGGTGAGCTCCGCGACGAACCCGTCGGCCAGTTCGCGGATGCCGACCCGCACGGAGTCCAGCCCGAGCGCACGGGCTCGGATGGTGCCGTCGCCGAGCGTCGCCAGGATCGCTTCCCTGCCTTCGACGCGGTGGCCGTGAAAGGGGAGCTCGTACACGGCTTCGGCGGCGAAGACGTCGGCGAGCGGCCCAGGGTCGAGCGTCTGCATGCTGCGGACGAAGAGCTGCGAGATTTCGGACACGGTTCGGCTCATCAGGACTTCTCCGAGGAAGAATAGGGTTGAATCGGAACGGTGCACCCGGTTCCCACGATACGGAGTGAGCGCTCCGGTTGTCAACGAGATCGAGGAGGACGCCCGTGGACAAGCCACTGCTGCGCGCCGACGCACGCCGCAACCGGGCGCGGGTGCTGGCTGCCGCCGAGGAGGCCTTCGCGGCCGACGGGCTGGCCGTGCCCCTCGACGACATCGCGCGGCTCGCGGGCGTCGGCGCGGGCACTGTTTATCGGCATTTTCCCAGCAAGGAGGCGCTTTTCCAGGCCGTGGTGCTGGAGCGCCTGGAGCAGTTCGCCGCGGAGGCCCGGTCACTGGCGGACGCCGAAGACCCGGGCGCGGCGTTCTACGACTACTTCGCCCGCGTGATCAAGCAGGCCTCCCTCAACCGCGCGATTTGCGAAGCCCTCGGCGCCACCACGGGCTCGGCGTACAAGGCCGAGATCGGCACGGAGTTCCGTACGAATCTCGCCGCCCTGCTCGAACGCGCACAGGCGGCGGGAGCGGTTCGCGCCGACCTCGATGGGGATGACCTGCGTGCGCTGATCGTCGGTGCTTTGGCGGTGGAGCGGTATTCGCCGGGTAGTCATCATCTGGTTCGTGTTCTGCTTGACGGTCTGCGTGTGGTTGGTTCGGCGAGTTCCTGAGTCTCCGCTGTGGTGAAGTGAGTAGGCCGTGGGCGCCGTCCGCGCCGACCTCGACGGGTGGCGACATGCGTGCGCTCATTGCTGGGGCCTTGTGGTGGAGGGCTATTCGCCCGGCTGTCAGGATCGGGTCCGCGTCGTGCTCGACGGCCTTCGTGCGGTTGGTTCGGCAGGATCCGGAGCTCGCTGCGCCGCAGCCAACCTCGACCCCCGCCACCCTCGACTCTCCGTGACCTGTCCCCGTAACACGCCGAGCTCGCCCTCGCGATCGCCCGAGTTATCCACAGTGACACCGAGTTGTGGACAACTCGGCCCTCTGCGCAGCTTTTCAACGGCCCCGCCGCCACCTGCCGGTAGAATGGAGATGGGACGCCCCCCTTGGGAGGGCGGGGGTTTTGCCTGGTGAGCGCCTCGCAAACGGCACTTGGCGAGCGTCGAGCGGGGCGCTGCGGCGGCGGTGAAGAGCCGTGGTGCCGGTGCGAGTGCCGTCAGAGCGGCAGGGTCGCGAGGGGCGGCGCCGGTGGCGAGACGAAATCGGCAAAACCCGGTGGTACTGAACAACGTTTGCTCCTGGCCAGGCCAGCCGGGCCACCTCTCCGAGCACCTCGAACCTGCGGCGCGATGCCACCTGATCACAAACCTGAGTCAAACCAGCTCAACTTGCACAGTCTGTAACGGCGCATAAGATCAACGCGACTACTCCTCGTACCCGCGCGTCGGCTCGGCGAGGGAGGTGCCGGTTTGTCCAACACGGCTCCGACCTGGGGTTCTGTCGTCGTAACCGGGCTGGCCGGCTTTGCCGTCGGTCTGCTTGTGGCGGCACTCCTCGTGGCCGGGAACTCACCGACCCGTCCGGCGGATTCGTCCGTTCCGTCGTCGCCGCCACCTGCGCAACCGGTCACGGTGACGGTGACGGGCCAGCCACCACCCCCGGTGACGGTCACGCAGCCGCAGTCGCAGTCGCAGTCGATGTCGGAACCCCCGCCGCCGCCGAGCACGACGACGTCGACAGTCTCCGTGACCCGCGAGCCGCCGGCGCCGGTGACGGGGTCGGGGTCGCCGACGTCGTTGGGGCCGACGTCGGCCATCGCGCCGAACGTCGCGTCGCCGCAGTGGTGGATGCAACCAGCCGGCCGGTACCGCACGTCTGGCTGACGTGCGAAGACACCTAGCCGCTGCCGTTCTCCTGCTCGGCCTCACCGCCTGCAGCCCACCACCGCCGACGTGCCCCGCCATCGCGGCGCCCGCAGGGTTGGCCATCGATGTGCCGGCAGGGCAGTTCAGCCGAGCCGAAGTGACCGCGTGCTGGGCCGCCCAGTGCACCCAGCGCCAGGTGGAGCTCCGACAAACAACCACCCCCGGCCCCACCACCTGCACCCCGACCGCCTGCGCGGCATCGGCTGTGCCGACCGGCGGGCGGTACGGGTTCGTCGAGATCCCCGGACTGCCCGCCGCGCCCGTTGACGTCAAGCTCGTGTTCGACGGCGGCGAACCCCTGCGAACGACCGTCCACCCCCAGGCACCCCGAGCGAGCCAGTGCGGCGAACCGGGAGTCCAAGCCCGCCTGGTCGTGGGGCCCGACGGGACCGTTCGCTAACCCACGTCCCGCCGGCGCCAG
Organism: Amycolatopsis sp. NPDC005232; assembly: GCF_040607795.1. NCBI lineage: Bacteria > Bacillati > Actinomycetota > Actinomycetes > Pseudonocardiales > Pseudonocardiaceae > Amycolatopsis > Amycolatopsis sp. NPDC005232. The sequence goes on from NZ_JBEXHL010000012.1 coordinate 40,015, forward strand.
CCGAAGAGCCCGACCACCAGGCACACCACCGCGATCAGCAGCAGCCACACGATCGGCGTCGCCGTGAAAGCGGCGCCCGGGAGCTTCGGCGGGTGCTGGAACGGCGAAACGTCCAGCACCGCCTGCGGCGCGTTCACCACCGGCCCGAACAGGCTGATCAGCAGCCCTAGCGCGCCCGCGGCCCAGGCAAGCCCGGTGAACCGCGGCAGCAGCCCGAAAAGCAGCGTGCACACCGAAACGATCACCCACGTCGCCGGTACCTGCACCAGCACGGCCGTCAGCATGTCGGCCACGGAACCGCCGACATCGCCGGATCGCAGGCCGTGCGAAATGCCCAGCAGCACCCCGCCGACGAGCACCAGCAGCGCCGTCCCGACGTAGGCGAACGCGAGGTGGCTCGCGGCCAGCCGGAGGCGGCCGACGCGGGTGGCGAGGAGCGGTTCGAAACGCATGCCCGTTTCCTCGGTGCGCATCCGCAGCGTCGCCTGCACGCCGTACAGCGCGCTGAGCATGGCGAACAGGCTCACCATCGTCGCGAGGAACGCGTCGACGATCGCGTCGGAACCGCCGAGGCGCTCGAAGATCTGGCGCGTCTGCTCGGTGTCGCCGACGAGGCCGGAGATGCCGCTCGCGATGGAGCCGAACAGCGCGCCGCCGACGGCGAAGCCGATGACCCAGCCGAGCAGAGGACCGCGTTGCAGTCGCCACGCCAGCGCGAACGGCGTGCGCAGTGAAGGCGCACCACCCGCGGGCCCCGGACGGGGCGGCACCAAGCCGGTGCCGACGTCACGTCGTGGCAGGAGGGCGTAGCCGGCGGCGCCGAGCACCAGCGTCGCCGCGACGGGCAGCAGCAGCACCCACCAGCGTTCGCCCGCGAAGGGGCGCACCTGCTGCGACCAGCCGATCGGCGAGAGCCACGAGAGCCAGTGGGCGTCCGACGTCGAGTCACCCGCGCCGCGCAGCAGGAAGGCGACGCCGATCACGGCGGTGCCGATGCCGTTGGCCGTGCGCGAGTACTCGGCGAGCTGCACGGCCACCGCCGCGACGCCCGTGAACACCAGGCCCGCCAGCGCCGTGCCCGCGCCGAAGGCGAGCGCGCCGTCGGCCGGCAGCTTCGCGCTGATCATGGTGCCGACCTGGATCACGCCGATCAGCACGCTCGCCGCGCCGGACACGAGGACGGCCGCCGTCAGTGCCGCGTAGCGACCGACCACAGTGGACGCCAGCAGCTCCGCACGGCCCGAGTCCTCCTCGGCGCGCGTGTGGCGCGTGACCGTGAAGACAGCCATCAGCCCGATGAGCAGCGCGAGGAACCCGCCCATGCGCCACGCGATGAAACCGCCCGCCGTGGTGAGGTCGAAGGCCGGGCCGTAGAGCAGGGAGAACGACGGGTTGGCCAGGGCGCCCGCGGTGAGCGCCGCGCGGCTGGCGGCGTCGGGGTAGAACTGGTCGTAGCTCGACACCGTGGCGGCCGGGACGATGCTGAGCAGCACGATCCAGATCGGCAGGATCACACGGTCGCGCCGCAGCGCCAGCCGCGTGAGGTGCCAGGTGCCGACGAGCGCCGTGTTCGTGGCCGGCGCCCTCGTGAGGGTCGCGGTCATTTCCCGGCCCCTTCGGTGTAGTGGCGCAGGAAGAGCTCCTCCAACGTCGGCGGCTGGCTCACCAGGCTGCGCACGCCCACCTGCGTGAGCTGGCGCAACGCGTCGTCGAGCGAGCGCGTCTCGACGTCGAAGCGCACGCGGTTGCCGGTGACCTCGAGGTCGTGGATGTCGGCGAGCTTGGCCAGGCCGTTGGGTGGGCCGGCCAGCTCCGCGGTGATCGAAGTGCGGGTGAGGTGGCGCAGCTCGGCGAGCGTGCCGGACTCGACGGTGCGGCCGTTGCGGATGATGCTCACCTTGTCGCACAACGCTTCCACCTCGGCGAGGATGTGGCTCGACAGCAGCACGGTGCGGCCCTGCGCGCGTTCCTCCTGGATGCACTCCTGGAACACCGATTCCATGAGCGGGTCGAGGCCCGAGGTCGGCTCGTCGAGGATCAGCAGGTCCACAGTGGACGCGAGCGCGGCCACGATGGCGACCTTCTGCCGGTTGCCCTTCGAGTAGGTGCGGCCCTTCTTGCGCGGATCGAGGTCGAACCGCTCGATGAGGTCCTTGCGCCGGCTCTGGTCGAGCCCGCCGCGCAGGCGCCCGAGCAGGTCGATCACCTCGCCGCCCGACAGGTTGGGCCAGAGGTTGACGTCGCCGGGCACGTAGGCGAGGCGGTGGTGCAGGCTCGCCGCGTCGCGCCACGGGTCGCCGTCGAGCAGGCTCACCTCGCCGGCGTCGGCGTGCAGCAGCCCGAGCAGAACCCGGACAGTGGTGGACTTCCCGGCGCCGTTCGGGCCGAGAAAGCCGTGGACTTCCCCCACGGGAACCTGGAGATCGAGGCCGTCGAGGGCCTTTGTCCGGCCGAACGACTTGTGAAGGCCGGAGATCGAGATGGCGTTTCCCATGTTTCGGAAGCTACACTCGTTTCACGAAGTTGTGAAGTTAAGAAAATGTCTGGATATAGTGATCATGGCCTGGGGCGTGCGAGAGGATGGACGGATGACGACGCAGCGAGACGAGGACGCCGTCCGCCGGTACGTCGAGAGCCTGGGCCTCGTGCTGTCGCAGATCGGGATGCAGCGCATGGCCGCCCGCGTCTTCGCGGCCCTGATGACGACCGACGAGGGTCAGCTCACGGCCGCCGATCTGGCGTCGCAGCTGTCGGTGAGCCCCGCGGCTGTTTCCGGTGCCGTGCGGTACCTGGAGCAGGTGGGGCTCGTGACGAAGGTCCGCGAGCCGGGCGAGCGGCGTGACCACTACCGGCTCTACGACGACCTTTGGTACGCCACGTTCCTCAAGCGCGACCGGTTCCTGATCATGTGGCGCGACGCGGCCGAGGAAGGCATCGACGCGCTGGGCGCGGACACGCCGGCCGGCAAGCGGCTGGCGGAGATGCAGGACTTCCTGTCGTTCGCGCTGAAAGAGATCACGAACCTCTACGACCGGTGGCACGAGGAGCGGGCGAAGCGGCGGGCCGCCGAAGCCTGACGGCTCACCGGAGCCCGGCGATCAGAGTCTTCGCCAGGCGGGCCGCGACGGCGTTGCCGCTGTCGGTGTCTTCGAAGGAGTCAAGGAAGGCCTGCTGGAAGCACGCGCCGAGCAGCAGGCGCGCGGCCGCGTCGAGGTCAGTGTGGGCGGGGATGCGGCCGAGTGCGGCTTCGGCCCGCAGGTACGTCTTCACCAGGACGATCGGCTGGTCGGGGCCGTGTCCGCTGTCGAGCGCGGCACGGTGGGTGCGCAGCAGGTCGCGCGACGAGAAGATCGAGACGGAAATCGGGAAGCTCGCCCGGTAGAACTCGAGCGCGGTGCCGGCGAGCTCGGTCAGGTTCTGTTCGAGCGACGCGTCCGCGGCGTGGCGCGTGAGGCGCTCGGCGGTGGCGCCCAGTGCCGGCAGTTCCTCGCTCAGCACGGCGAGGAACAACGCCGTCTTGTCGCGGAAGTGCTTGTACAGCAAGGCTTCCGAATAGCCCGCGGCCTGCGCGATGGCCTTGGTGGTCGCGTGTGCGTAGCCCTGCTCTCGCATGACCTTGGCGGCTGCGGCGACGAGGTCCTGACGGCTTCCCAATGGTGCTCCCTGAGGACGTTCTCAGCGTGGTGAGTGTTCACTCACCCTACCTGGTGAGTGAACACTCACCCCTGGGTTCGAGGAGGAGCTGCCATGAAGATCACCGTTCTCGGCGCGAGTGGGCGGATCGGCACGCTGGCCGTGCGGGAGGCGCTGGGCCGGGGCTGGCACGTGACGGCGGTGGTCCGGTCGCCCGAGCGGCTGCACGTCGCGAGCCATCCGCGGCTGGACGTCGCGGTGCACGCGCTGGACGACCCTTCGCTGGCCGAGGCGTTGCAGGGGCGCGACGCGATCGTGCTGGCGCTCGGGGCGCGCGACCGGCGCCCGACCACGGTGAACGCCGACGGCGCGCGGGCTGTGATCGCGGCGGCAGGGGCCACGCGGTTCGTCGCTGTGAGCGCGATCGGCCTGACGACCGAGGGCGACGACCCGTTCACGCGGTTCGTGGTCAAGCCCATCCTGGGTTCGCTGCTGCGCAACGGTTTCGACGATCTGCGCGTGATGGAGTCGGCGATCCGGGCCAGCGACCTGCGGTGGACGATCGTGCGTCCGCCTCGGCTCACCGACGGTCCGGCCACGGGCCGCGTGCGCTTCAGCAAGCGCGGCGCGTTGCGTGGCGGCTTCGTCATTTCGCGCGCCGACGTCGCGACGTTCCTGCTCGACGCGGCGGAGGATACGGCGTTGATCGGGGAAACCGTCGGGATCGCGCGCGGTTGAGGGGCAGTTGTCCACAACTCGCTCTGGCTGTGGACAACTCGGCCGGATTCGCCGGGACGGTCGGTGATCGTGTTTAAGGTCGGTGGCATGGCTCTGTTCCGGTTCTTCCTGTTCGCCGCGCTGGCCCCGGTCCTCGCGGTGCAAGCGCTGCGCGTCCGCCGCGGCACCCCACGCCTGCCCAGCGCCGGCGGCCCCGCCGAGGGCGCCACCGGCGACGGTCCGGCGGTCCGGCTCGCCGTGCTCGGGGAGTCCACCGTGGACGGCGTCGGAGTGCCCGCGCACGCCGACGGCCTCACCGGGCAGCTCGCGAACGAGCTCGCGCGCCGAGGTCTGCGGGTGCGCTGGCAGGCGGTCGGCCTCACGGGGGCGACCGCCGCCGTGGTCCGGAGCTCGTTGATCGCGCGGCTGGCGCCGGCTGACGTCGTGGTGGTCGCGCTGGGGGTGAACGACACCCTCGAGCTGCACTCGGCCGCGCGGTTCCGGCGCGACCTGCTCGGGGTGATCGTCGACGTGCGGCGACGGCTGGGGCCGGTGCCGGTGGTCCTGGCCGGGGTGCCGCCGATGGCGAGCTTCCCGTCGTTGCCACGGCCGCTGCGGGACGCGCTGTCCGCGCGCTCGACGGCGTTGGACACAGCGGCGGCCGAGCTCGCACGGCTGCCGGGCGTCACGTACTCGGCGATGACACCCGACCTCCTGCACGAGGGCACGTTCGCCGAGGACCGCTTCCACCCTGGGCCGGTCGGGTACCGCGACTGGGCCGCGGTGCTGGCGCCCGACGTGGCCGAGGCGGTGGCCGCCGCCCTACCCGGGGTCACGGTGGTTCCGCATCCGAGGGAGCCGCGTCAGCCCATCTGACCAGCGGAGACGAAAAGTTCCCAGAAATCTTCGCTCTCCGTGTATCTGGGTGGACCCTTGTTGCGTCCTATGGGGCAGCCGAGGGAAAAAGGGAGACCCAGATGCCTGCCGAATCCAGCGAAGAGAACACGCCGACCACCGTTCCGCCGGTGACGGTCGGCAAGCCGCCCCACGGCGGCGGCACCACGCAGCCCGACGGTGCCCACGAGCCCTACGACGAGCCGACCACCGCGAAGTAGCGAGACGGGCGGCGCCCGGGGGCCGAGGGGGCTGCCGGACGCCGTCTGCCGGGCGGGTTCAGGGGAGGAGCCGTCCGGCCGGGTCCGATGGGGAGCGGACCCGTAGAAGAGGGAGGGGAGCGCCGGCCGGTGCGGGTGCACGCCCGCGCCGGTCGGTGCACGAAGTCGCTTTGGCTGGGACGGGCCACGAGGGGAGCCGGCTCAGCACGAACGCCGACCATGACGACCCGAGCCGGTCCACCGGATCGGGTGACCAACCGGGCCGGAGGACCAGACCGGTCCACGACGAGCCGGTCCGCCACCGCGGACCACGAGGACGGGGACCGGCGCACCACGCCGGCTCACCGAGACCGGACGACCGAGGACCGGCCCACCAGGCCGGCCCGCACACGACCGGACCACCGAGAACCCGACCGTGACCCACCGACCCACAGCACCGATCCACTACCCGAGTAAGTGACCCGATGTATCCCAGCCCTTCCTGTCTGCTCCTTCCCCGAGAAGGCCCCCGCGACAGACCCACGACACCGCCGCCGAACCCAACGCGCCTCGCGAGCGAGGCAGATACGGTGACCGACGTGCAAACCACCGAGGTAGACCCGCCATGGGAAGGCCTGACCGGCGTCGACCTGCACGCTGCCTGCATGGAGGCGGCGCGGGGCGGTGACCGGCGGGCGATGGCGAAACTCGTCGACGAGCTGACGCCGCTCGTCTGGCACGTCGCGCGCGCGAACGGGCTGAACCGCCAGGTCGCCGAGGACGTCGTGCAGACCGTGTGGCTCGCCCTGTTCAGCCAGCTGGAGAAGCTGCGCGATCCGCGCGCGCTGGCCGCCTGGCTGATCACCACCGCGAGACGCGAAGCAGCCCACCCGTACGGGCGCCGCGTCCAGCCGGTGCCGTTGAGCGACGAGGTCGCCGAGAACCTCGAAAGCACCCATCCAGCGCCCGAGGACGAAGCCGTGCGCGCCGACAACGACCGACGGGTCTGGCGCGCCTTCCTCCGGCTGCCCACTCGCTGCCAGGAACTGCTTCGCCTCACTGTTCTCGCCGGCCGCGCCGAATACCAGGCGGTGGCCGACGCGATGCGGATGCCACGCGGCAGCATCGGACCCACCAGGGGTCGTTGCCTCGACACGATGCGCGATCTCCTCGCAGGAGAAGGGGGTGGCCGATGAACGACATCGGCGTGCCGGGAAGTGGCAGCGCTCTGCCTGACGACGAGACGCTGCTTGCCGACCTAGGCCGTTTCCTCGACGAGCTGGACCCGCCGCCGGACGACCTGGTGCAGCGCGTCCAGTTCGCGCTCGAACTGGAGAACCTCGACGTCGAGATCGCGCGCTGGGAGCGTGCCGGCGAGCTCGCCGGCGTCCGCAGCACGGCCACGGGCACGATCACGTTCACGGTCAGCGACCTGACGGTGATGATCAACCTCACTCGCATCGGGAAGCTGCACCGGATCGACGGCTGGCTCGCGCCCGCCGGCGAGTACGAGGTGGAGATGCGCGTGGCCGACGAGGGCACGTTCTCCACCGTCGCCGACGAGGGCGGCCGGTTCGTGCTCGAGAACGTGCCGTGCGGGACCACGCAGATCCTGGTGCACCTCGGTGAGGGACCGCGCCGCCGGACGGTCGTGACTCCCACGGTCGTGCTCTAGAACCCGGACGGGCGTTACGGCGTGTCACGTGAGTGTGCTCAGATAGAGCGCGTGTCTGCGCCGTCGTCTCTTTCCGATCGAGTGATCGCGGAGGCGTCCGACTTGTACGCGCGGGGCCGAGCGGCCTCGTTCGACCAGCGGCCCGTGGTCGCCGTGCGCTTGTTCCGGCGCGCACTGAACCGCGTCTCGCGTGGTGAAGCTCCGGCTTCACTGGAGATCCAGGTCCGGGTTCTCATCAGCCTGGGCGCGGCGGACGCCGAGGTGACGTCGACCGAGGCCGGTCTCGCACGCCTGGCGGCGGCGGAGACGGCGCGGCAACGCCTGCCCGCGGGCGAGACGCGTGCCGAGCTCGGGTTGATCGTCAACCTCCAGCGGGCTGTCGTGGTGATGCGCGCGGGCCGGTTCGCGGAAGCGCTCGTGCTCTACGACACCGTGATGCCGCAGCTCGAAGTCGGTGATCAGCTGCTGTTCTTGCGCACGCTCAACAACCGCGCGCTTGTGCACATGGCGCTGAACCAGCCGGCCGCGGCGCAGGCGGACCTGGTGCGCGCGCTCGAGTTGTCACTCGCGCTCGGCCAGCCGCGGCTCGAGGGCAAGATCCGGCAGAACCTCGGTGATCACGCCCAACTGCTCGGGGACGTCCCGCAAGCGTTGTTCCACTACGACGAGGCAGCCCGGATCTTCGTCGACTTCTTCGAGGAAGAGTCACCCGGTTCGCTGGCGGTGGTGCGGCTCGACCAGGCTCGGGCGCTGCTCACCGCGGGTCTCGGCGAGGAAGCGGCGCGCCACCTCGACGAGGCGCTGCCCCAGCTGCGTGCGAACGGGTCGGGCCAGCACATCGCCGAGGCCGAAGTCGCCCGCGCCGCCGCCGCGCTGCTGGAAGGCGACTTCGCGCTGGCGCGCAAGTTCGCGTCCGATGCGAGGCGGCGGTTCCTGCGCCGCGGCAACACGACGTGGGCCGAGATCGCCGGCCTCGCCCGGTTCCGCGCCGACGCCCACAAGATCCTCAGCACTCGCGACGCCCGGTCGACCCCGCGGCTGCCGGCCGACCTCGTGGCGCTGGCCGAACGCCTGTCCGCGCTGGGGGTGCGGGACGAGGCGGCTGTGGCGCGGTTGCTCGCCGTGCGGCTCTTGTTGCGGCGCGAGGAGTTCGACGAGGCCGCGAAAGTGCTGGCCGGCGTGCCGAAGCCGCGCGAGACGGCGCCGATCGACCACCGGATGCTGTTCCGGCTGTGCCGCGCGGAGCTGGCCGTGGCCACGGGCCGGCCACGGTCCGCGCTCGCGCAGGCGCGCGCCGGCCTTCGCGAGCTCGGCATGATCCGCGACCGCATGGGCGGGCTCGACCTGGTGTGCGGCACGGCCGTGCACGGCGAAGAGCTGGGCCGGCTCGCGATGCGGCTCGTGTTGCGCCGCGCCCGCAACAACGCCGCAGGTGCGCGCCGCATGTTCGCGTGGCTGGAGCGCACGCGCGCGCAGGTCTACCGCTACGAGCCGTTGCCCGTGATCGAGGATCCCGTGCTGTCGAAGCACATCACGGAGATGCGGCACCTGCAGCGCACGATCCAGCGCGCCCGTGCCGAGGGCGAGCCGGTGAAGGCGCTGGAGCAGCGGTATTCCGCGCTGCAGCACGAAGCGAGCCGGCTCGGCTGGTACACGAGCCCGTGGGGCCGGCCGCGGCCGGTCGCCACGCCGGACGAGGTTGTGGAGCAGCTCGGGGACCGCGTGCTCGTGAGCCTGGTGCCCTACAACGGGCAGCTGTACTCGGTGGTCGTCGACCGCGGGTCGTTCCGGCTGCTGAAGCTCGGGCCGTACGAGGACATCGTGGAGACGGCGAAGCAGCTGCACGCCGACCTCGACGCGCTGGCGCCCGACCACCTGCCGCCGATGCTGGCCGAGACAGTGGCGGCTTCCGCCGTCCGGCGCGCGGACAAGCTCGACGCGCTGATCTCCGCGTCGCTGGTCAAGACGCTCGACGATCGCGAGCTCGTGATCGTCCCCATCGGACAGCTGTACGCGATGCCGTGGGGTGCGCTGCCGTCGCTGCGTGGCCACGCGGTGTCCATCGCGCCGTCGGCCACCGCGTGGATCACCGCCAAACGTGCCACCGGCGCCGGCGCCGTGCTGCTCGCCGGCGGCCCCGGCGTGCCCGGCGCGGTCGGTGAGGTGAGCAAACTCCGCTCGGTCTACCCGGACGCCCGCCTGGTCGACGGCTCCGACGCCACCAGCTCCGCCGTCCTCGCCGCCCTCGACGGCACCCGCCTGGCCCACCTCGTCGCCCACGGTGCCCACGAGCCGGCCAACGCGTTGTTCTCCCGCCTCGAACTCGTCGACGGCCCGCTGTTCGCCCACGAGACCTCACGCCTCGCGAACCCGCCCGAACGCGTCGTCCTCGCGGCCTGCGAACTGGCCATGAGCCACATCCGCCCGGGCGAAGAAGCCCTCGGCTTCGCCGGCACGCTGCTGGCCAGCGGCTCCCGCACGGTCATCGGCGCCGTCGCCCGCGTCGGCGACCGCGCGGCGGCGGACACGATGGCCGACCTGCACCGGCGGCTGGCCGACGGCGCGCCGCCCGCGTTGGCTCTGGCGGAGGCCATCGCCGTGGACCCGCTGCGGCGGCCCTTCGTGTGCCTGGGCGCGGGCTGAACAACTAAGCCAGGAAGTCAGCCAGCGGCACCGGCGTCAGGCCGTCCTTCTTCGCTTGCGCCAGAAAAGCTTCGTAGTCTTCCTTGAACGTCTTGCGGAAGTGCATCAGCACGATGTCGCCAGGGCGGAGCTTGTCGCCGACCTGGAACTGGACATGGCCGTCGTTCACCGCGGCGGACCACAGGACGGCGACGCGCATGCCGCAGAGCTGGGCGGCGTGCAGGGTGTTCTGGTCGTAGTTGCCGAACGGCGGGCGGAACAACACGGGGCGCACGCCGAGCTCGTGCTGGAAGTCGTCGGCGTCGTCGCAGATCTGCTTTTGCTGGTAGGCCAGCGGTTTGCCCTTGAGGTTCGGGTGGTCGACGGTGTGGTCGCCCAGCGTCGCGCCCGTCGAGTCCAAAATGGACTTGAAGTAGGCCTCGTGGCCCTTCACGTAGCGCTGGTTCAGGAACAGCACCGGGTGCCCGCCCGACTGCTGGATCAAGCCCGGCGCCGAGGGATCCTTGACGGCGCCGTCGTCCATGGTGATGAACACGTACGGCTTGGTGGTGGTGATGCGGCGGACCACGCCGACCTTGCCGTCGGCGATGGCGGGTGCCTTCTGCTGCACAGTGCCGAACGGGTACGGCCCCGGCGGCACCGTCGGGTGCGCAGCGCCGGGCGCGGGGTTCGGCTGGCTAGGGGGCGGCGCGACAGCCGGTGCCGGCGCGGAACAAGCCGCCACCACGAACAACCCGGCCACCACAGCACCCAGCTTCGTCACGCGTTTCACACCAGGGGAGACGTCGAGACCGCGGCCGGAGTTGAACCGCTGTGGCCCAGCGCACCCGGGTCAGCGCCCGGAGTCGGCCGCTTTGACCAGTTGTGCCGAAAGGATCCGGATCGCACCGCGGAGTGCGGCGGCGGCGAAAGCCCCGGTTCCGGGAACGGACTCGGTGAACGAGCCCGTCCAGCGCAGATCCGTGCCGCCCGCGGTGTTCGGGGTGAAGAACACCTCCGCGCGGTAGTCGCGCACCGGCCCGGAGCCGTCGAACGTGTAGACGTGGCGCCGGTCGGGCTCGTACTCCACCGTCTTCTCCCGCAGCAGCACCGGCCACAGTCCCACTTCGCGGACGGCGCCGACGCCGTTGGGATCGTCGTCACCCCGCCGCGCCCAGCGCGCCTGCACGATCAGCGGCCGGCCCCACTTCGACCACAGCGGACCCTCGGTTTCCAGGCGGAACAGGACTTCCGGCGGCGCCGTACTGACGCGGTTGACCTCGAACGAGTACGTACGGCCCGGCATCGTCGGCCCCTTCCGTCTTGTTGACAGGGTGATAATTAACCCGAGACGCTCAGCGTAGGTCAAGATGGGTGCGTGAGCCGCCCCGACTTCGCCGCGCCGCACTGGCTGGTCCAGCTCCTCCGCTCAAAACCGGTCCCGGTCCCGTGGAACATGGTCGCCCGCGCGGTCCTCGCGCTCGCCACGCCACTGGCCGTCGCGTACGCGGCCGGCGACATCGGCGTGGGTGCCCTGGTCTCCACCGGCGCGCTGCCCGCCGTGTTGTCCGAGGCCGCCGGGCCGTACCGCTACCGCGCCCGCCGGCTGGGCGGCGCGACGCTCGCGGCGGCCGGCGGCTACCTCGTCGGCCTGCTCACGGGCGCGGTGCCGGCGCTGTCGATCCCGGCGATCGTGGTGATCGCCGCAGTGTCGGCGCTGATCAGCGCGGCCGGCAGCAACGCGTCGGTGGCGGCGCTGCAGATGTTCGTCTTCTGCGTGCTCGGCACGGCGCAGCACGCGACGGGCCTGAAGGTCGAAGAGCTGTTCGGCTACTTCTGCCTCGGCGCGGCCTGGAGCCTGTTCGTGGCGCTGGTGACGTGGACGGTCCGCGGCACGAGCCCCGAACGCACCGCCGTCGCGCAGGTCTACATCGAGCTCGCCGCGATGCTGTCGGCCACCGACGAGCCGACGTCGCGCGTCGCCCGCAACCAGCTCACCACGGCCATGAGCACCGCGTACGACCGTCTGCTCACCGCGCGCTCGTGGCTCTCGGGCCGCGACGCCGCGTACCGCGAGTTGCTGAACCTGCTGTCCGCTACCACTCCGGCCGTGGAGGCGTCCGTCGCGATGGTCAACGCGGGGCACCGGCCGCCGCCCGAGGTCATCGACTACCTCACCGGCGCGGCCGCGTCCGTGCTCGCGACCCAGCCGCTGCCCGCGCCGCCGCCGATGCCCGAGGACGACCTCGACCCGGTCGAGTCCGCGCTCTACGCCGGCCTCGCCCGCATCGAGAAGGGCGACAACCGGCAACGACGTGCGCCCGCCTCGCCGTACCAGCGTCTTCGCGAGTGGTTCGGCTCGCTCGCCTCCGGCCCGCTGACGTGGCTCGTCGCCCTGCGGCTCACGGTGTGCGTGGCGGTGGCCGAGGTCGTGGCGCTGATGGTGCCGTTCGAGCGCTCGTACTGGATCACGCTCACGGTCGGCGTGGTGCTGAAACCCGACTTCGGCTCGGTCTTCGGCCGCGCGCTGCTGCGCGGCATGGGCACGATCGCGGGCGTGGGCATCGGCGCGATCGTGCTCGCCATCGGCGCGCGCGGCTGGGTGCTGGTAGTGCTGATCGCCCTGTTCGCGGGCGGCGCCGCGATCGGGAAGGTGCGCAACTACGGCATGCTCGGCACCTTCGTGACGCCGCTGATCATCCTGCAGATGGACCTCGCCCAGACGGGCAGCTGGTCGGTCGTCCTCGCGCGGTTGCTGGACACCGTCACCGGCTGCGTGATCGTGCTGCTGATCGGCTACCTGCTCTGGCCCGGCTCCCGCCGCCCGCGGGTCGGCGGCCGGCTGGCGGACAGCTTCGACACGGTCGCGGCTTACGTCCAGGCCGCCCTCGTCCTCAACTCGACCCCCGAGGCCCGGCTGGCCCGTTCACGCTCCCGCCGCGCGGCCTACCGCGCGCTCGCGGACCTGCGCACGGCGTTCCAGCAGGTGATCGTGGAGCCTTCACCCGCGGGCCGGCACGCCGTGGCGTGGTGGCCGGTGATCGCGGGGCTCGAGCGCGTGGCGGACGCCGTCACCGAGGTCTCCGTGACGCTCGGCCGCGGCGTGCCGGCCCCGTCACCCGCGGAGATCGCACTGGTCACCGACGCCTTGGCCGAGCTCGCGGCGGCCGTGCGCGAGCAACGTGAGCCGGGGTCGGTGCCCCTGCCCGACAGCGCGCAGCTCTCCGGCGTCGTCGACCAGCTCGGCTCGACGTTCGACGCGGTGCGCGGTCCGGACCTCGTGGAAACCGCCCCGCTGCGGCTGGTGCGCCGGTTCCTGCCCTACCACCGGCGCACCTGACCACCGCTTACTGCTGCGGCGGCTGCTGACCCTCGTCGGGCTTGTCGGTGCCGGCGAGCTTGCCGAGGAAGTCCTTGGCCTTCTCGACGCCGCCGTCGATCTGCGAGTCGTGGCCGCTCGTCTTGGACTTGGCGAACCCGGCCGCCTTGTCGAGGCCCTGCTCGATCTTGTCGCTGTTGTCCCGCAGCGCCTCGGTGGCCTTGTTCTTGAGCTCGTCGAAGTTGATGCCCATGTTTCGCTCCCCAATCCCGGAGTTGAGACGCCCTCATCGTCACACAACGGATGCCCCCGGCAACTCCGGCGAAATCCCTGGGTTAGTTGACTTCTCCGCCGGCCACGCCGTCTTCCAGCGAGGTGATCCGGCCGCCCCGCTCGCCGAGGCCGATCAGCGCTTCGCGGGCGTCCGGGGCGGAAAGGGTGACGCGCACGCCCGAGCGGGCGGCGTCGTGGGCGGTGGAGTAGGCCAAGGCGCCGTCGTGGCCGGCCTTGATCGTGGCGGCCAGGCCGCCGGTGGAGGCGAGGGAACCGCGGGCGGCGCCGAGCCGGCCGAGGGCCTCGTCGACGATGGGCAGCAGCGCGTCGCGGTTGCCTTCGGTCATGGCGCGGACCAGTTCGGGGCTGGAGCCGGCCACGCGGGTGCCGTCGCGGTAGGAGCCGGCGGCCAGGGACATCGCGAGTGGCCCGCCCTGGGCGCCGATGGTGGCCAGGATCGCGGCGAACAGGTGCGGCAGGTGCGAGATCCGCGCGACGGTCTCGTCGTGCGAGTCGGCGGGCAGCGGCACCGCGAACGCACCGACGTCGAGCACCAGCCGGGTCACCTCGGCCCACGCTTCGAGATCGGTGTCCTCCTCGACGCCGACGACCCACGCCGCGCCCTCGAACAGCGAAGCGTTGCCCGCGAGCCAGCCCGACTCGGCCGTGCCCGCCATCGGGTGCCCGCCCACGTAGCGCGTGTACGGCGCGCGCCGGCGTACGGCGTCGAGCATCGGGCCCTTGACGCTCACCACGTCGGTGAGCACGCAGTGCGGCGCGTGCTGCGCGACCAGCCGCAACAGGTTCTCGACGGCCGGCAGCGGCACGGCGAGCACGATCAGCGCCTCGGCCGACTCCGCCCGGTGCAGCGCGGCCTCCACGTCGGTCGTCACGTCGTAGCCGGCGCGGCTGGCGGCGTCGGCGTCCACTTCGGACACCGCGGCGCCCCACGTGGTCCTGCCGCCGGCCACGCTCGCGCGCAGCAGCGATCCGCCGATGAGCCCGAGCCCGATCACGCACACATCTCGCACGGGCCTCATCCTGCCAGTGGCCGCAACCCGGCTACAGCGTGGCCGCCAGGCGCGTGCCCTGGTCGATGGCACGCTTCGCGTCCAGCTCGGCCGCCACGTCGGCGCCGCCGATGAGGTGCACCGGCGTCGAACCCAGCGCGTCCGCCAGGTCGCGCACGGGCTCCTGACCGGCGCAGACCACCACCGTGTCCACCTCCAGCAGCCGCGGCTTCCCGTCGACGGACACGTGCAGCCCGGCGTCGTCCACCCGCTCGTAGGTGACGCCGGAGATCCGCTCCACGCCCTTCGCCTTCAGCGCCGCCCGGTGCACCCAGCCCGACGTCTTGCCCAGCGCCGCCCCGATCGGCGTCTTCTTGCGTTGCAGCAGGTAGACGGTCCGCGGCGACGGCGAAGGCCGCGCCACCCCGAGGCCGCCGGCAGCGAGCGCGGGATCCGTGACCCCCCACTCCGTCAGCCATTCGTCGCGGGTCAAGGTCGACGAGGTGAGGAACTCGCTCACGTCCACCCCGATCCCGCCGGCCCCGATCACGGCGACCCGCGACCCGACCGAGGCGCCACCTCGCACGACGTCCACGTAGGACACCACCTTGGGATGGTCGATCCCCTCGAACGCCGGCACCCGCGGCACGACGCCCGTGGCCAGCACGACCTCGTCGAACCCGGCCAGATCCTCGGCCGACGCACGCCGTCCGAGGTGCACCTTCACGCCCGTGACCTCCAGTCGCCGCGCGTAGTAGCGGATGGTCTCGGCGAACTCCTCCTTGCCCGGGATCCGCCGCGCGATGCCGAACTGGCCGCCGATCTCGTCAGCCGCCTCGAACAGCTCGACGCGGTGACCGCGCTCGCCCAGCGCCGTCGCCGCCGCGAGCCCGGCCGGCCCGGCGCCGACCACGGCCACGTGCTTCGCGCGCCGCGTCGGCGACAGCACCAGCGTCGTCTCGTGGCCGGCGCGCGGGTTGACCAGGCACGACACGGGTTTGCGGCTGAACGCGTGGTCTAGGCAGGCCTGGTTGCACGCGATGCAGGTGTTGATCTCGTCTTCGCGGCCTTCCTCCGTCTTGCGGACCCACGACGGGTCGGCGAGGAACGGCCGCGCCAGCGACACGAGGTCCGCGTCGCCGCGCGCCAGCACCTCTTCCGCGACCTGCGGCATGTTGATGCGGTTCGACGTCACGACCGGGATCGACACGTGCGGCTTGAGCTTCCCGGTCACCCAGGTGAACGCGGCGCGCGGCACCGACGTCACGATCGTCGGCACACGCGCCTCGTGCCAGCCGATGCCGGTGTTGATGATGGTGGCACCGGCGGCTTCCACTTCCTTCGCCAGCGCCACGACGTCGTCCCAGCTCTGCCCGCCTTCGACGAGGTCGAGCATCGAGAGCCGGTAGATGATGATGAAGTCCGGGCCCACCTTTTCGCGCGTGCGCCGCACGATCTCCACGGCGAACCGGCGGCGCTTCCGGGCCGAGCCGCCCCAGCCGTCGGTGCGCTTGTTGGTGCGCTCGGCCAGGAACTGGTTGATCAGGTAGCCCTCGGAGCCCATGATCTCGACGCCGTCGTACCCCGCCTCGCGGGCGAGCGCTGCGCAGTCGGCGAACGCGCGGATCGTCCGCAGGACGCCGTAGCCGGTCAGCGCGCGCGGGCGGAACGGGTTGATCGGCGCCTTGAGGCTCGACGCCGAGACGCTCAACGGGTTGTACGAGTAGCGGCCCGCGTGCAGGATCTGCAGCGCGATCTTGCCGCCGGCCTCGTGCACGGGCGCGGTGAGCTGCCGGTGCTCTTTCGCTTCCGCCGTCGTCGAAAGCTTCGAGGCGAACGGCAGCAGCCAGCCTGTGCGGTTCGGCGCGAACCCGCCCGTGACGATCAGGCCGGCGCCTCCGCGGGCCCGCTCGGCGTAGTACTCGGCGAGCTGCGGGAAGTGGGCCGCGCGGTCTTCGAGACCGGTGTGCATCGAGCCCATGAGCACGCGGTTGCGCAGGGTCGTGAAGCCGAGGTCGAGCGGTTGCAGGAGGTGCGGGTAGGGCGTCATCGGGCGTCCTTCTCGTCGGATTGGAGCGCGCTCAGGACTTCGTCGAGCCACTCGACCTGGCCTTCTTCGGCTCGGATTCCACCGCGCAGCACGAGGTACTGGTGCAGAGCGCGGCCGCTGGTGGGTGCGGGGAAGTCGCGTTTCTCGATCCGGTGGTAGGCGTCGAGGCGTTCGGCGTGGGCCGCGCGGTGCCGCGCCAGCTCTTCGGCGACGGCCCTTTCGTCTCCGAAGGACGCCCCTCGGAGCTTCACCGCCAGCTCCTGCGGCCCGGCTGCTGCGTTGGGCTCCGCGAGCCACCGCCGCAGCTCGGCGCGCCCGTTTTCGCTGACGGTGTGCACCTTCTTGTCCGGCCGCCCGTCCTGCGCGACGGTCTCGACGGCCACCCAGCGGGCCTCTTCCATCCGCTTGAGCACGCGGTAGATCTGCTGGTGAGTGGCGCTCCAGAACAGGCCGATCGACTTCTCGAAGCGGCGCGCGAGCTCGTAGCCCGAACCCGAGCGTTCGGACAGCGAGACGAGGATCGCGTGCTCCAGTGCCATGGCGCTCAGGGTGCTATGCAACTAGGTGCAGTGCAACCCGGTGCAACGCAGGTCACCCGGCAGGGTGGGGCAAATCGGGTCGACGAATGGCGTGAACCGACCAGGATGGACATCGTGCACCCGGTTCTGGAACTGATCAACGAACGGCTGGCGTCGGGCAGCGTGCCGGGGGAGCGGAGTGACGACCGCCGCCTGGTGCTCGCGATCGAAGGGGGCAGCAGCCGCGGCACGTACTCGAGTGGCATGGTCCTGGCCCTGGACGAGATGGGCGCGACGCCCGCGTTCGACGCCGTCTACGGCTCGTCCGCCGGTGCCTTGAACGCCGCGTGGCTGCTGTGCGGACGCTCGCAGACGGGCGTGCGCACCTGGTGGAACCCCACGGTGATGCGCCGGATCATCAACCCGCTCCAAGCCCTGCGCGGCAAGTCCGTGATCGACCTGGACTACCTCGTGCACCAGGTCTATTCGGTGCTGGAACCCATGGACTTCCCCGCGATCCTGGCCAACCCCGTCACGTTTCACCCCTTGGCGACCGACGCGGACACCGGCGAGTCCACCGACCTGCACCCGTTCATCACGGAGGTCGAGGACATCAAGACGGCGCTGGCGGCCTCGTCGTGCATGCCCGTGCTCGCCGGGCCGCCCATCGCGATGGGCGGCCGTCGTTTTGTCGACGCGGGTGTGGCGGAGCCGCTGCCCTTTCGGACCGCTCTGGCTCAGGGCGCGACAGACGTGCTGGTCCTGCGCACCCGCCGGTCGGACGAGCTGCCGGCCCGGCCGCCGCGGGTGCAGGACGTCGTCGTGCCCCGGTTCCTGCGCCGCCACGCCCCGGGCACGATCAACGCGTGGCGGGAGCAGTACACCCACGACCTCGACGACGAACGCCTGCTGCGCGAGGATCCGCGGCTGGCCAGCATCCGCCCGCCCGCCGGCTCCCCGGCCGTCGGGGCGCTGGAACGCGACCCCGCGGTGCTACGGCGGGCGGTGGAGCTGGGGACGGAAGCGGTGTACAGCGCGTTGGAACAGCTGAGGGAAGTTTCCTAGGCCGCCACGACGTGGTTGGCCCTCGACTGGACCACCAACCTCTGCGCGCCCAGCGACACCGCCAGGTACAGCAGGATCGAAGCGCTCCCCAGGCCCTTCGCCGGGCTGTTCGCGTCGATCACGAAGTCCAGTCCGATGTGGATCGCGATGGCGACCACCCAGAGGACCACGGTGAGCCACGTGCCCTGGCGCCAGAGCTGGCCGTCGGCGCGCCAGAGGCGGACGGTGTACGCGCGGACGAGGCCGAAGAGGGCCGCGACGACCAGGCTGCCGATGAGCAGCAGCACGGCGGGCGTGCCCGGGGTTCCGCCCTTGAAGAACGACGCGAGGGACACCACGCCGAGCACGGCGAGGATGAGCAGGACGGTCGGTTTGCGGTCTTCGCGCACGAGGCGTTTCTGCGTCTGTCGCCAACACAGCCACGCCAGCACGACGAGTCCGATGAGGATGTTGACGGTGTTGCTCACGGTGGTCCCCTCCAGGCAGAACTCAAGGTGAGCACCAGCTTGGCGGCCGGCGAGCCGGGAAGCGTCAAACCCAGGGTTGATCCCGGGCCGGTTTCACCCCACCGAGTCCCGCCCGAGTCCGCCCGAGCCCGCAAACCGGTCAGAGCGACGGTTTCCGCGCCACCCCGCCGATCACCCGCGACTCCGAGGGCGCCTTCGCGAACACGGTGTCGCGGTCCGGGTGCCAGGCAGGCGCGTAGACCAGGCCCGGATCCAGCAGCGGCCACCCGCCGAAGAAACGCGAGAATTCCGCCACGTTGCGCAGAACGCCGGGGTTCGTCGTGGACTCGTAGTACTCCAGCAGATCAGCCAGCGCCTGGCGTTCGTCGTCGTCCACCGGGTTCTCGTTGGTCATCTGCGAGAGCACCAGCAGTGAGCCGGGAGCCACGCGGTCGCGGTAGAAGGACAGGATGCCGTCCGGATCCTGGTCGTCCTTGATGAAGTGCAGCACCGCGTTCACGATCAGCGCGACGGGCTCGCGCACGTCGATCACGTCCGAGTCCATCACGCGCTCCCACAGCTCTTCCGGCTGCAGCAGGTCCGCGGCGATGGCCTGGTGACGTCCCTCGTCGGCGGTGTCGGCGAGCAGGATCTGCGAGTGCGCGAGGGCGACGGGTTCGTTGTCGATGTAGAGCACGTGCACGTCGTTGTCGGGGCGCTCGGCGTCGGCGACCTCGTGCACGTTGCCGGCCGTCGGCAGGCCCGAGCCGATGTCCACGAACTGTCGAATCCCGGCGCGCACGCTCTGGCGCACTGCGCGGCCGAGGAACTGCCGGCTGGTCAGGCAGTAGTCACCCATGAGCGGCAGCCGAGCGCGCACCTTCTCGGCGAACTCGCGGTCGATCGCGTAGTTCGTGTTGCCGCCGATGAAGTAGTCGTAGATCCGGGCCGCGGACGGCCGGTCCAGGCTGCCTTCGACTGCGCGCAGGGCTTCGTCTCGTTCGATCATCGCCGTCCTCACCGCTCGGGTCGCGCCCATGCTAACCACGGTGCGCGACAAGCGGATCAAGCCGTGGTGATGGCCTCCCGATAGGCGTTCACGGATTCCGTCAACTGGTCCATCGAGACGCGCAGCTGGACGATCGTCTCGAGGTCGAAGCCCAGGGAGCGGCCGATGTGCGGCGGGATCCGCTCGGCCTGCGCGCGCAACGCCTCGCCCTTGTCGGTGAGCGTGATCCGCACGGACCGCTCGTCGTCGGCCTGGCGCTCGCGCGTGACGAGGCCGGCCTTTTCCAGGCGCTTCAACAGCGGCGACAACGTGCCCGAGTCGAGGTTCAGCGCGGCGCCGAGTTCCTTCACCTGCTGGGCGTCGTGTTCCCACAGTGCCAGCATCACGAGGTACTGCGGGTACGTGAGGTCGAGCGGCTCGAGCAGCGTCCGGTAGAGCGACGTGACGGCGCGCGAGGCTGAGTAGAGGCCGAAGCAGAGCTGGTCGTCGAGCAGAAGTGAGCCTGTCTCGCCGGGATCCTGGCTGGTCATGGGTACCTCCTCCACAAGGTGTAACTCTCGATGATCCCCGATTTGTGCCCGAACGAGCAACTCAAGTGCCTTAGATCTCATTGTACTCAGTTTAGTTGTGCACAACTGAGTTGCTCACTAACTTTATGGAAGTCGGCAACGGACACCGCCTGGAGGAGACTCGAGATGACCACCCCGAACCCGCAGAACCTCGCCCTCGAACCCGCCGCGCAGGCGTTTTCCGAGGCCACGGCCGCGCACCCATTCCTGTTCGAGCTCCCGCCGGCCGAAGGTCGCAAGGCCGTGGACGGCGTGCAGGACGGCCCCGTCGAGATGCCGCCCGCCGACATCGAGGTCGTCCAGGTGCCGGGCGGCCCGAACGGCGACGTCGAGGTGCGCATCGTCAAGCCCCAGGGTGTGACCGGTCCGCTGCCGATCCTCGTGTACGTCCACGGCGCCGGCTGGGTCTTCGGCGGCTTCCGCACCCACGAGCGGCTGGTCCGCGAGCTCGCCGCCGGCACCGGCGCGGCCGTGGTCTTCCCCGAGTACAGCCTTTCGCCCGAGGCGCGCTACCCCGTCGCGATCGAGGAGAACTACGCGGTCGCGAAGTGGGCCGTCGAGCACGGCGCCGAGAAGGGGCTCGACACCTCCCGTGTCGCCATCGCCGGTGACTCCGTCGGCGGGAACATGACCGCCGCCCTCACGATCATGGCCAAGCGGCGCGGCGACGTGCGCTTCCTGCAGCAGGTGCTGTTCTACCCGGTTACCGACGCGAACTTCGACACCGAGTCCTACCGCCTGTTCGCCACGGGCTACTTCCTGCAGCGCGACGCCATGAAGTGGTTCTGGGACCAGTACACGACCGACGAGGCCCAGCGCGCCGAGATCACCGCGTCGCCGCTGCGCGCGTCGCTCGAAGACCTGGCGGGTCTGCCGCCGGCGCTCGTGATCACCGGCGAGGCCGACGTGCTTCGCGACGAGGGCGAGGCGTACGCGGCGAAGCTGCGCCGAGCGGGCGTCGCCGTGACGGCCGCACGCTACGCCGGCGCCATCCACGACTTCGTGATGGTCAACGCGCTGCGCGAGACCGGCGCCGCCGACGCCGCGATCAAGCAGGCGATCAGCGTCCTCCGTGCCGCGTTCGGGGCCTGAAACCGCAGCTGAGACGCCCGGCGGGCTACCCTCTTGATCTTGTGACGGCGCTCACCTGATCACAACGGGGGTGGCCTGCCGAACGTTTCTTGTACAGGGGTTTGTACGGCGGGTTCGATCTTCCGGACACGCGCCGGAGGAGGGGGAGTTCCCGTGCACCTGAGCAGCATCCGGCTGGACTCACCGGTCGAAGTGATCGTGATCGGTGTGCTGGCCGTGCTCGCGGTCGTGGCCGTCCCGTGGTTCTGGGACCGGTGGCGCAAGCGTAAGCAGCTCGGGCGCAGCACCACCGTGCTCACGGCCGTGGTGCTGGTCGTGGTGAGCGTTTCGCTGGTGGGCAACCTCATCGGCGGCTTCTTCCCGACGCTCGGCTCGCTGCTCGGCACCGGCGTGTACGCGGCCGAAAGCGTCGACGCCGAGGCCGGCGACAACGGTGCGGACCTCGACAAGATGCGCGACCTCGGCGTGGTGCACGCGCGCGAGGGCAAAGGGACCGTGCTGCACATGAAGGTCACGGGCCGGCGCACCGGGCTGGTGCGCGACGTCGCCGTTTACCTGCCGCCGCAGTACTTCCAGCTGGCCTACCGCTCGCTGAAGTTCCCGGCGATCGAGTGGATCCCGAACTACCCGTCGGGACCCGAGGTCGCCACGAGCGGCTACCACCTGCCTGAACAGCTCGACGCGGCGATCGCCAAGCACGTGCTGCCGCCCACCGTCGTCGTGATCCCCGACCCGACGGGCGTGCCCAAGGTCGGCCACGACACCGAGTGCGTCGACGAGGTCGGCGGCACCCCCAACGACACCTACCTCTCCGCCGACGTCCGCGAGTGGGCCATCCAGCGCCTCGGCCTCAACCCGGCGCGCGGCGCGTGGACCATCGCGGGCTGGTCCTCGGGCGGCTACTGCGCCATGAACCTCGTGACGCGCCACCCGCAGTGGTTCGCCCAGGCCGTCAGCGTCAGCGGCTACGACCGCGCTCAGGTGGACTCCGAAACCGAAGACCTCTTCCACGGCCGCCACGACATCGACGACGCCAACAACGTCCGCCTGAACGTGCGCCTTCATCCGTCCCCTGTGGACATCCTGGCGATCTCCGGGGACAAGGAGAACTACGAAAGCTTCGCCATCGACCAGATCCGCGCCGCCGCTCAAGCCCCGGTCCGCTTCTCCTCGTGGCGGATCCCGGACGCGGGACACAACATGAACACGTTCAAGTCGCAACTGCCCGACGTCCTGGCGTGGATCGGCGCGCGCATCCCCGGACCTTGTGCGGCCGGCCGGCAGGTCGACGTCAGCGGCGGCGTGCGGCCGTGGCCGTTGCCGAAGTCGGGGGCGCGCGGTGCGTTGTCGGCGACGGACGAGTGAGGGTCAGGTTTTCAGCAGCGGCACAAGGTTCTTCACGACGGACGTGATCTGCGCCGACGCGGTGTCGTAGCTGACGGACTGCGGCTGTTCCGTGAGGACGGTGACGATGAAGCGGTCGCCGTCGCCGGTGAGGCCGGAGGTGTGGAGCATGCGCGTCGGGCGGCAGCAGGACCAGCCTTGCTTGACGGCGAAGTTGCCGGGGCCAAGGGCGTCGGGGATGCCGAAGTACTGGCGGAAACCGTCGGCGCCGAACTCGGTGGCGGCGTGCAGGGCGGCGAGGATCACCGTGCGTTCGTCGGCGGGAGCTTTGGTGAACAGGTACTGGTAGATCTTCGTGACGTCGTTGGCCGTGATCTCCGTGTCGCCCCAGCGGCCGGGGCTCGCGGGCGGGTGGGTTTCCGTGAGTCCCATCCGCTGGATAGCGCTTTCGACGATCTGCGTCTCCCCGTTGGCGACCCAGAGCGTGCTGGCGGTCGTGTCGTCGCTGCGGGACAGCATTTCCTTCACGGTGCCGGCGGGCGTGCCGTTCTCCAGAGCGGACACGGCGATCATCAGCTTCACCAGCGACGCCGACGTGTAAGTGCGGTCCGCGTTCACCGACAGCACGGTGGTCCCCGTCGTGCGGTCGTAGACCACGGCGCTCACGTGCCCACGCGGGACGAGCGCCGACAGCGCCTGGGTGCTCGGCTTGCGGGGCTTGGCGCCACCGGGCGTCGACGAGTTGCGCGCCGGCGGGATTTTGCTGGACGACGTGGGCGACGGGGTCTCCGAGGGCACGGAAACGGTCGAGCTTTCCGAGCCGGCCGCGGCGACCGGCGTCGGACCGAGCGCGGTGACGACGTGCCGCGCCGGTTCCGCCACCACGAGCACCAGCGCGACGAGTGCCCCCAGGCACAGCCCCACGAGGAAGAGGATGTTCACTTTGCGCATGACCGGACTTGTCCGATCACCCGTTCGGTGTTGCCGAATCGGGGGCCTTTTGTGGCATTGATCTCGAACAAGCCCGAATCCGGTGACGCTCCGGGGGTCTGCGGGCAAGCACCGGCGTTTCACCCCGGGTGAAGACGGGGTACTTCCTTCGCGTGAGTCAGCTCACCACGGGAAGGACTGGAGTCATGGTTCATGCGCACGGAGCCCGGATCCGGGTGGAGGGCCTGCAGCCCGCGCAGGTCCTGGCCGCACTGGTGGGCGTTGCGTTCCTGGTCTACGGCGTAATCGGCTTCGCGAGGACCGGCGTCGGTGGCTTCACCGGGCACCACGAAGCCGGCTTTTGGCGGTTCTCCGGCAACCCGATGAACAACCTGGTGCACGTGGTGACCGGTGCGCTCGGCCTGCTGCTCGCGTTCGGCTCCGGCCGCGCGCGGACGTTCGGCTGGCTGCTCTTCCTCGGCTACGGCGTGCTGTTCGTGTGGGGCCTGATGATCACCGGCATGATCGCGGCCAATCCGTTCGCCGTCGCCGGCAACCCGCTGGACCTCACGACGCCGGACAACTGGCTACACCTCGGCATCGCCGTGCTGGGCCTGGTGATCGCGATGGCGCCGGCGCGCCGCAAGGTGCGGCTGCCGGACGAAGACGTGGAGCCGATCACGGCGGATCAGGCCCAGACGAGCGTGATCGAGTGCGTCGAGGACGACGACCACGCCGGGTCCACCCGGGAGATCCAGCCCCGGGAGAAGCGCGGTCCCGGCCTGGCGCACTAGAACACACCCGAAGGCCCGGCAACTCCCGCAGCTGCCGGGCCTTCGGGTGTGTTCGGGAACTGCCGCTCCTTCCGCCGCCCGTGGCCGGGTTGTCCTGACGACGCGCTGTCGGGGCGCGGCGCCGGGTCTGGGGTCAGTAGCTGTACGGCTCGCTCGAAGCGCTGGCGGCCGGGGCGCTCGTGGTCGGCTTGGCCGGGGCGGATCCGGTGCTCGTGGTGGTGCCGGACTTGCAGCCGTTGGGCTCGATCACGAACCACGTGCCCTTCACGCCCATGCCGTTGGCCTGGCCGGGCGCGGTGTCCTTCGAATACCGGTACAGCGGCCAGCCGCCGAGCGTGGCCTGCGTGGTGCCGTCGGCGCGTTTGACGCTGCCGAGCAGCTTGGCGTCGATGCCGTCGAGCGCGACGTTGCCGCTGGTCAGCACGGGCGGCCACAGCTTGGCGCAGTCACCGTCGCAAGTGGACTTCGAGGGTTTCTTGCTGTCCTTGGTGAACAGGTAGAGCGTGAAGCCGTCCTGGTCGACCACGGCCGCGCCGACGCCGTCGACCTCGCCGGCGCTGAGCTTCACACCGTCCGAAGTGGACTTTCCGGCCTTGCCGCCCTGCGGGGTGGCCGCGAACCAGGTGCCGTTCACGCCCTGGCCGGTGGCGTCGCCGGGCGTGGTGTCCTTCGCGTAGGTGTAGAGCGGCCAGCCGTTCACGGTCACCTGCTCGGTGCCGTCGGCGCGGGTCACGCTGCCGACGAGGCTCTTGTCCACCCCGTCGAGCTGCACGTCGCCCTTCGACAGCAGCGGTGGCCACGCCTTGGCGCAGTCGTCCACGCACGCGGACTTCGGCGGTTTGGCGGTGTCCTTGTCGAAGCGGTAGAGCGTCTGGCCGTCGCCGTCGGTGAGGACTTTGCCCAGCTCACCGACGTCGGTGGCCGCGAGTTTGACGGCCGTCTCGGTCGCAGCCGCGGCGTTGCCGACCTGACCGCCCCCGGTCCCGCCGCCGGGCACCGGCGCGGGTGGAGCGGTCGTGCCCGAGCAGGCGCTCAGCAGCGTGAGCCCTGCGGCCGCGGAGACGACGATGACGCCCGTGCGGAACCTGCGAAGCATGAAACTTCTCCTTGGGTACGTGGTCGCCGCGCCAGGCGCAGCTGCCGGTACCCCCCGCGTTCCGTGAGGAACGCTTCCCACCCTCCTACACGGGCGGTCGGGCGGAGCGGTTCAGCAGAAGTTGCGACTACTTTCCGTCACCTTCGAGGGCGCGGTCGACCAGTCGCCCGGCCGCGCCCGTGTACTGAGCGGGGTCGAGCAGGTCGTCGAGCTTCGCGGGGTCCAGCACGTCGGTGATCTGGGAGATCTCGGCGAGGACGTCGCGCAGCGGCCGATTCTCGCCGACCGCCCGCTTCGACGCTTCGCCGAGCACGTCCTTCGCCCGCGCCTTGCCGAGCAACGGCGCCAGCGCGGCCGACAGCCGTTCCGACACGATCAGCCCGTGCGTGAGACCGACGTCCTCCCGCATCCGCTCCGCGTCCACGGCCAGGCCGCGCGCCAGCTCGACGGCCGTGTGCGCGGCCCCGCCCGTGAGGCGCAGGCACTCGCGCAGCAGCTGCCACTCGGCCTGCCACACGCCGGCGGACCGCTCGTCCTCGGCCAGCCCGGACTGCGTCACGCCCGCCGCGAGCACCGGCACCTGCAGCGCCGCCGAGCGGATCAGGGCCGACAGCACGGGGTTGCGCTTGTGCGGCATCGCCGACGAGCCACCGCCCGTGGGCTCCGCGACCTCGCCGATCTCGGTGCGCGTGAGCACCTGGACGTCGACCGCGAACTTGCCCAGCGCCGTGGCCGTTTGGGCCAGCGCGGCCACGAGATCGGCGACGGGCGTGCGGTTCGCGTGCCAGGGCAACGTCGTGGTGACCAGGCCGGTTTCCTCGGCGAAGGCCTCGACGAGCCGCTCCGCGTAGTCCTCGGTGCCGTCGCCGTACTCGACGTACGCGGCCAGCGTCCCGGCCGCGCCGCCCAACGACACGGGCAGCTCGAGGCGGCGCACCCGCTCGGCCGCGTCGAGCACGTACTGCCGCCAGCCCGCGGCCTTGAGCCCGAACGTCGTCGGTACGGCGTGGGCCGTCAGCGTCCGGCCGGGCATCACGGTGTCGCGGTGCGCGCGAGCCAGATCCGCAAGCGCCGACGCGGTTGTCGCCAGGTCGTCTCGCAGCAGCTCCAGCGCGTTCCTCGCGACGATCATCAACGCAGTGTCGACGATGTCCTGACTCGTCGACCCGCGGTGCACGTAGTCGGCGTGCTCGGCGCCGACGGCCGCCGTCAGCTCCTTGACCAGCCCGACAACGGGATTCGCCGTCGCACGCGCCGTCTTCGCCAGCGCCACCACGTCGATCTCCCGCGCCACCTCGGCGGCCTTCGCGGTGATCGCCTCCGCGGCCCCGGCCGGCACGGTCCCCAGCCGCGCCTGCGCTCTCGCCAGCGCCGCCTCGGCCGCCAGCATCGCCCCCACCACCGCGTTGTCCCCGGTCACCGCCTCGACCGGCGTCCCGGCCCGCACAGGCGACAACAACCCGGAATCAGGATCGACGCTCATGCCGCCCAGCATCGCACGCAGGACTCGTCGCCACCGCGCTTCTGTGCGGAGCCTCGCATCGGGTCAGTGGCCCACCGTGCCGTCGAGGGATTCGCGCAGCAGATCAGCGTGGCCGTTGTGCCGCGCGTACTCCGCGATCTGGTGCACCAGCAACCACCGCAACGTGAACGGCTCACCGGTCACCAGCGACGTTCCCCGGTCCTCCAGCGAGGAAGCCAACGCAACGATCTCCCGCGAGCGTGCGCACTCCGTGCGCCACAAGGCCATCGCCTCGGTGACGTCGCCGTCGAGGGAGTCGAAGTCCTGGTTGGGGTCGTCGTCGGAGTAGTGGAGGAGGGGCACGTCGGCGCCGGCGAACTGTTGTTGGAACCACCAGCGTTCGACGCCCGCGAGGTGGCGCAGGATGCCGTGCAGGGAAAGGCCCGACGGGGACACGGCCTTGGTCGACAGGGCGTCCTGCCCGAGGCCCGCGCACTTCACCGCGAACGTCTCGCGGTGCCAGTCGAGGAACGCGACCAGCGTGTCGCGCTCACTGGCCAGCCTGGGGATGGCCTCTCGCGTGCTTTCGGCCACGGGCGAGAAATGCTGAGGAATCTCCATCCGCCCACGGTCTCACCCGGCACCGACAATTCGGGCTCACCGGGCAATCAGCCGCGAAACCGCCGTGGCCAAGGCCGTCCGCTGCGAATCCGGCCACAACGCGGCGTTTCCGGCCTGCGCGATGTTGCCGTACGTCAACGCGAGGATCAGATCGAGCAGCGCCGCAGCCGGCAACGCCGAAGACACCGCCCCCGCGGCCTGCGCCGCCGCGATGCCCGTCACTTTGTCGGCCATCGCGCGCGAGACGGGGGCCAGCGACGGCAGCAGATCCGGCCGTTCGAGTGCCTGCCACAGGTTCAGCCGCACCATCCGCGGATGGGCGCGGTAGAAGTCGAACACCTGGCACGCGTACCCCGGCAGGTTCTCGGCGTCGAACGTCACCGCGGCCTGCGCCTGCAGCACCTTCTCCGTCAGCACGGCCTCGAACAGCCCGTCCTTGCTGCCGAAGTAGGCGTAGATCATGCGCTGGTTCGCGCGCGCCCGGTCGGCGATGCGGCCGACGCGCCCGCCAGCGAGCCCGGCGTCGGAGAACTCCTCGATGGCCGCGTCGAGGATGCGACGGCGAGTGGCGGCGGCGTCGCGGGCCGGAGCCTCAGTCATGGGCGTCCACCGAGCGGCTCAGCTCCTCCCAACGGTCCAGCTCCGCGAGTTTGCGCTGCTCCGCGGGCCGGATGAAGTCCACGGCCTCGCCCGAAAGCGGCAGCCACAACGGCGGGTCGGTCAGCTCGAACACGCTCAGGATCATCGCCGCCGCCCGCGCTGGGTCGACCCCCGGGGCCCGCCCGGTGGCGTGGGCCGTGCGCATCGGCGCCAGCACGGACGCGTACGCGGGGCTCGGCTCGGGCGCGTCCATCGACGAGTACAGCGACGTCGCCATCGACCCCGCCTCGACCACCGTCACGCGCACGCCGAACCCGGCCGTCTCCAGGGCCAGTGCTTCGGAGAACCCCTCCAGAGCGAACTTCGCCGTGACGTAGGGCCCGAGCCCCGCCGCCGGTGCCAGCCGCCCGCTCACCGACGAGATCTGCACGACGTGCCCCGAGCCCTGCTTCCGGAACACCGGCAGCGCCGCGCGGCTGACGTGGACCGCGCCCCAGAGGTTCGTCTCGACCTGGTCGCGGAAGTCGGCGAGCGGGGTGTCCTCGAGGCTGGAGACGTTGGCGTAGCCGGCGTTGTTGATCACGCCGTCGAGCCGGCCGAACTCGTCCACCGTGACCTGCACGGCGTCCGCGGCGGCCTCGGGATCCCGCACGTCCAGGGCCACGGCCCGCGCCGATTCGGGATACGCCGAGACCAGGTCCGCGACCGCGTTGGAGCGGCGTGCCGTAGCCACGACCCGGTGGCCGGCCTCGAGCGCCGCGACCGCGAGCGCGCGACCGAGGCCGCGGGAAGTTCCGGTGATGAGCAGGGTGCGTGACATGGCCGTCCTCAAGTAAGTAACTGAATACTTACCACCATAACGGAGGATCCTCCGTCTTGCCAGGGGCTGGTCCCGGCCTCCGCCTCCGCGGGCCTGGCCAGCTCCGGCGGGTTGGTTACGGCCGGACACACCTACCCCAATGCGGCATTGGTTGCACTGAACGCACCGAACGCCGCATTGGGTGCGTTGGGCGCACCGAACGCCACATTGGGGCGCTCCGCCCACCCCGCCACCGCGACGTCAACGCCAGTCGTCCCGCGAGGACAACGTTCAGCTGTGAGCGAGCTCCCGCTGCCGCAGCACCTTCCGCAGGATCTTGCCCGCGGCGGACTTCGGGATGGCGTCCACGAACTCCACCTGCCGCACCTTCTTGTACGGCGCCACCCGCTCGGCCACGAACGCCTGCACCGCGGCCTCGTCCAGCTCCGGTGACCGGCGCACGACGAACGCCTTGGGCACCTCGCCCGCCTCGTCGTCGGGCACGCCGATCACGGCCGCGTCGGCGATGCCCGGGTGCGTCAGCAGCAGCGCCTCCAGCTCGGCCGGCGGGACCTGGAAACCCTTGTACTTGATCAGTTCCTTGAGCCGGTCGACCACGTGGAACACGCCGCGGTCGTCGACGGTCACGATGTCGCCGGTGTGCAGGTAGCCGTCGCTGTCGATGGTCGCGGCGGTGGCGGCGGGATTGTTGAGGTAGCCGCGCATCACGTTCGGGCCGCGCACCCACAGCTCGCCGCGCTCGGCGTCGTCGCCGGTCACGGGGTCGACCACGCGGGCCTCGACGCTCGGCATCAGCAGCCCGATCGACCCGCGGTCGACGTCGGGCCGGTCGGCCGGGATGCCGTGCGTGCAAGGGCTCGTCTCGGTGAGGCCGTAGCCCTGCAGCACTGTGACGTTCAGCCGCGCGGCCAGCTCCTGGGCGATGCCGGCGTCGAGGGGCGCGGCGGCGCTCATCACCACGTCGACGCAGCCGAGGTCGTAGTCGGTCACGAACGGGACCTTCGCCAGCGCCAGCGCGATCGGCGGCGCGATGAACAGGTGGTCCACGCGGTGTTCGGCCACGGCGGCGAGGAAGCCCTTGAGGTCGAACCTCGGCATGGTCACCACGGTCGCCCGGTTGAGCAGGCTGATGTTCATGATCCCGTTCATGCCGTAGATGTGGAACAGCGGCAGCACGGCGATCGCACGCTTGCCCGGGCGCAGCTCCGTCAGCGGTTGCATCTGGCTGAGGTTCGCGACGACGTTCCGGTGCGTCAGCAGCACGCCCTTCGGCAGGCCGGTGGTGCCCGAGGAGTACGGCAGCACGGCGAGGTCGTCGGCCGTCGGTTCCGGCGGCGCGGCGGCGGTGCCGGCGAGCAGGTCGTCGAGCGACGTCACGCCGTCGGCCGCGTCGAGCACCACGATCTCTTCGACGCGTACGCCTTCCTCTTTCACGGCGGCGCGCGCGTTGCCGAGCCCGGCGGAGGTGGTGAACAGGATCCGCGCGCCCGCGTCACGCAGCTGGTGCGCCAGCTCCACGGGGGTGTTGAGCGGGTTGGCGGGTGACACCGCGGCGCCCGAGCGCAGCACGCCGTGGAACACGACGGGGTACTCGGCGCAGTTCGGTGCGGCGAGCACGGCGACGTCGCCCCGGCCGATGCCCCGCTCGGCCAGCGCGGCGGCCAGGCGCTCGACGGCCGTGGCGAGCTCGCCGTAGGTCAGTCGCCTGCCCGAGCCGGCGTCGATGACCGCGGCGCGCGCGGCCTCCTCGGGCGTGAGCGAGCCCAGCAGCAGGCCGGGCAGGGATCCGTCGGGGATGACGACGTCGGGGTAGGTGCTGCGAATGGCCATCGCTCCTCCTGGGCAGGCCGCGGGTTCAACGCACGGGCTTGGGTTCCTTGGGTAGCCCGAGCAGCAGATCTCCGACGATGCCGCGCTGGATCTGAGACGAGCCGGCGTAGATCGTGCCGGCGCGGGAATTGAGGTAGACGCTGGTCCATGACGCAGTCGAGTTCGGCGCGCCGGGATCGTCGGTGTGGTACCAGTTCGGCGACGGCCGCCCCGACGGCGTGAGCGCGTCTAGGCCGAGCACGTCGAGCGCGAGCTCCGTGACCAGGCGATGGTACTCGCTCCACAGCAGCTTGAAGGCCGCTGCGCGCGGCCCGGGCTCCTCGCCGTCGATCAGTAACGCGGCCGTGCGGAGGCCGTGGCAGCGCAGCTGTTCCACCTGCACGTGGCACCACGCGACGCGGCGGCGGATGTCCGGATCAGTGTCCAGGCCACGCTCGCGGACCAGGTCGACCAGCCGGTCGAGCTCGGCGCGGAAGCGGATCGGGGCGTGCAGCGCGGTTTCGCCGCGCTCGAACCCGAGCAAGGTCATCGCGACGGCCCAGCCGCGGTCGACGTCACCCACCACGAGCTCGCGGTCGGTGGTGGCGTCGGTGAAAAAGACCTCGTTGAAGTCGGTGCCGCCGGTGATGTTGCGGATCGGCCGGATTTCCACGCCGGGCTGGTCGAGCGGGACCAGCAGCATGCTGATCCCCTTGTGCGGCGCGGCTTCGCGGTTGGTGCGGGCGAGCACGAACATCCAGTTGGCCAGGTGTGCGCCCGAGGACCAGAGTTTCTGGCCGTTGAGCCGCCACCGGTCGCCGTCGGGCTCGGCGCGCAGGGCGAGCGATGCGAGGTCGGACCCGGCGCCCGGCTCGGAGAAGCCCTGGGCGAACACGTACTCACCGGTGACTATCCGCGGCAGAAACCTCGCGCACAGCTCGGGTTTGGCCCAGCGGAGCATGGTGTTGCCGAGCATGCCGATGCCGAACGCGTCGTTGTCGGAGCCGAACGGGATCCCGGCTGTGGACAGTTCTTCCACCAGCACCACGAGTTCGGCCGGGCTGAGGCCGGCGCCGCCGTACTCGACGGGCCACGCGGGCGCGACCCAGCCGCGCTCCGCCAGGGCCGCGCGGGCCCGGGTGCGGAACTCGGCGTAGGCGTCGCCTTCGAGGCCGCCGATGCCGCGCCAGCCGGGCGGCACGAGGGCGGCGACGAACTCGCGGACCTGCTCGCGGAAACTTCCCACGCGCCCTCCTGCCTGGGTGACAACTCTGTCCTGACCTCAACAGTTGCGTAGATAGACCCGATAGTCAATGCTTCGATGCGGGCCTGGATCTTCGAGGAGGCGTGATGGGTTACGCGACGACGGACGAACAGCGCGAGCTCGCCAGGTCGGTGCGGCGGATGCTGGCCGACGCCGCGCGCACGGCGCCGCTGCCGCCCGCGTGGGAAGCCGCGGGCGCGGGCCTCGACGGAGCCCTGTGGAAGACCTTCGCGGACGCCGGGCTGCTCGGGTTGGGCGTGCCCGAGGAACGCGGCGGGTCCGGTGGTGGTTTGCGGGAACTGTGTGTGGTGGCCGAGGAAGTCGGGGCCGCGTTGCCGCGGATCCCGTTCGCCGCGGCGGTTTCCGCGGTGGCCGTTCTGAGTTCTGTGCACAATGTGGACAACTTTGTGGATGGTTCGGCCGTGGCGGTGGCGGCGTGGGAGACGTTCCCCGTTTTTCCTGGGCATCGTTCGCCGTTGCGGCTGAGTGGGTCCACTGTGGACGGCGTGCTGCGCGTGGTGCCGTTCGGGCTCGACGCGGACGTGCTCGTGGCGGCCGTCGAGGGTCGGTTCGTGCGGATCGACCTGACGGCGGCCGGGGTGCGGCGCGAGTCGGTGGGCGCGTTCGACGTGATCGAGCCGGCCGCGGTGATTTCGTTTTCTTCGGTACCGGTTGTCGAGCTGTCTTCGGCTGACGTGTCGGCTCGGGTACTGACGGTGCTCGCGGCGGAGCTGGTCGGAACGGGACAGCGGGCGCTCGACGGCGCGGTGGAGTACGCGAAGCAACGGCAGCAGTTCGGGCGGGCGATCGGGTCGTTCCAGGCGCTCAAGCACCTGCTCGCCGACCGGTTCGTGCAGCTCGACGCGGCACGGCTGCTGGTCGAGTGGGCCGCTTCCACCGTGGACGCCGGTGTTGAGGCCCTGCCCGCGGCGCGCACCGCCGTGGTTGCCGCGAGCGACGTCGCCGACGCCGCGACGCGCGATGCGCTCCAGGCCCACGGTGGCATCGGCTTCACCTGGGAGCACCCGGCGCACGTCCATCTCAAGCATGCCCGCGCGCGCCGCCAGCTGCTCGGCTCGGCGGCACGCCAGCTCGACGCGGTGGCGGAGCACGTGTTCGCCTGAAACGTGGGTGCTTCCTTGATCCGGTTCGGGTAGTTTTCCGATCCGGAAAGAGGGGGAAATATTCATGCGGATTGTCGTGATCGGTGCTGCGCTGCTCGTGGCGCTGGCGGCGTGCAGTTCTGGGCCGCAGGCAAGCGCACCCGGGCCTGAGGCGCTGGGACCCGACGGCTTGCGCGGCCTTGCGCCGGGCGTCACCAAGGCGGCGACGGGCACCACGCTCGCGGCCCAGCCGATGTCGGGCTTCGACGGCTGCGAGTCGTACTCGTTCGCGGGCGGGCCGGCGCCCGAGCCGGGTGCGCTCGAGGCCGAACAGCAGGCCGTCGCCAAGGCCGACGACCTGAACCACAAGGCCCAGGACGCCGACGCGCACGTGCTGGATCCGGGGCTGCGCGGTTCGGCGGCTGACTACGCGAAGTCAGCCGCTCAGTCGGCCGCGGCAGCCAAGCTGAGCGCGCAAGCCGCGGCGGCCACGGTCAGCGTCACCGAGCTGCGCGAGGAGCGCGCGGCCGAGCTCGCGGCGAGCGGCGGCGCCGTCTTCTCCGGTGAAAAGCTGCGCTCGGTCGTCGCTCCGCCGCAGGTCAAGACGCCCGAGGGGGCCGGCGCGGGCACGCCGCTGGCCGATCTGCACCGGCTCTACGACGCCAAGGGCCTCAAACCGACGCCGGCCGGGCACTTCGCGGTGGCCGTGCCGGGACACCCGACGTGGACGTACGACTTCACGGCCGAAGGCCCGAAGGTCACGTACGTCGCGTTGCTGGACGCCTCCGTGAAGTGCGGCTGATGGTCAATTATCCCGGTACGAGAGGACACTCCCGGCCGGCCGCCGTCGACCCGGTGGAGCCGCGCGTGGTCTGATCGACTTCAGGAGTCTTGCTGAAGGAGTGCGCGTGACGAGATTTGAGTTTCCCGGGTCTCAGGGCACGCCGCTGGCGGCGCGGCTGGAGCTGCCGGAGGGCGAGCCCAAGGCGTACGCGCTCTTCGCTCACTGCTTCACGTGCAACAAGGACGTGGTCGCGGCGACGCGGGTCGCACGGGGGCTCACGGCGTTCGGCGTGGCCGTGCTGCGGTTCGACTTCACCGGGCTCGGCGGGTCGGAGGGCGAGTTCGCCAACACGGACTTCAGCTCGAACGTCGCCGACCTGGTCGCGGCCGCGAACCACCTGCGAGAGGAGTACGCCGCCCCGAAGCTGCTGATCGGGCACTCGCTCGGTGG
Source organism: Amycolatopsis sp. NPDC005232 (assembly GCF_040607795.1). Lineage (NCBI taxonomy): Bacteria > Bacillati > Actinomycetota > Actinomycetes > Pseudonocardiales > Pseudonocardiaceae > Amycolatopsis > Amycolatopsis sp. NPDC005232. The sequence continues at coordinate 74,184 of NZ_JBEXHL010000012.1, forward strand.
CGCTGCCGTGCTGGCCGCGCGGCACGCCGTGCCGGAGGTGCGGGCCGTGGCGACGATCGCCGCGCCCGCCGATCCGCAGCACGTGGCGAAGCTGCTGGGTGACTGTCGCGAGCAGATCGAGCGGCACGGCGAGGCCGAGGTGGTGCTGGCGGGGCGGCCGTTCCGCATCCGCAAGCAGTTCCTGGACGACATCGCCGCGCAGCCGCAAGCGGAGCGGATCCGGGGGTTGAAGGCGGCGCTGCTGGTGCTGCATTCGCCGGTGGATGCCGAGGTCGGCGTGGAGAACGCCCGCGTCATCTTCGACACCGCGCGGCACCCGAAGTCGTTCGTCGCGCTCGACGGTGCCGACCACCTGCTCACGGGCCGCGCGGACGCCGCGTTCGCCGCGGACATCCTCGCCACCTGGGCCAAGCGCTACCTGGCCTGACCTGCGCCCCAATGTGGCGTTCGGTGCGTTGAGCGCACCGAACGCCGCATTGGGTGCGCTCAACGCAACCAACGCCACATTGGGGTGGCGTCAGCTCAGCACGTCACGCCACTTGTCGGCCAGCGAGGTCAGGAACGCCGGGTCGCTGGAGGCCACCTTCGGGAAGGTGGCCAGGCGTTCGAAGGGGCGGCAGGCGTCGATGATGGCGCGGCTGTTGTAGGCGGGAGAACCGTCCACGTACAGCGGGTCCAGCTTGCTGCCCCACGTCTGCTTCATGATCTCGATGTCGCGGGACGGGTCGCTGCGGGTGGACATGGCCCAGATGACCTCGTCGGGGTCGGCGGGGTCGACGTCGTCGTCCACGACGACCACGTAGCGGTTCATGTACGCCGCGGCGGGGCACTGGGCGGCGAGGTACGCGACCTGCCGCGCGTGGCCGGGGTAGCGCTGCTGCAGCGAAACGGCGATGAACAGCCGGCCGCCGCCCGATTCGTGCGCCCACGCCTTCACCACGCCCGGCACGCCCGTGGCGGCGAGCTCGTCGTGGATCATCGCCGACTTCATCACGGTCCGCATGTACGAGTAGTCGTGCGGCGGTTTCCCGGGCGGCGCGCCGAGCAGGATCGGGTTGTCGCGGTAGTACATGCGCGTGATGTCGATGGCCAGGTTCGGCCGGCGCTTGCCGGAGTAGTACCCGGTCCACTCGCCGAACGGGCCTTCGTCTCGCTGGTGGTCCGGCCGCAGCCAGCCCTCGATGGCGATCTCGCTGCCGGCGGGGATGGGGAGGCCGGTGTCGGGGCCCAGCACGACCGGCACCCGCGAACCCAGCACCGCGCCCGCGTACTCCAGCTCCGAGACCCCGCCCGGCACCTCCGTGCCGCCGAGCACGAGCAGCAGCGGGTCGTGGCCGAACGACACCGTGACCGGCGCCCGGCCTTCCTTCTCGAACCAGGCCCGCACGTTCTGGTCGCCGTGCTTGCCCGGCACCATCGCGACGGTGACGCCGCGGCCGTCGTCCTGGACCTCCATGCGGTAGCAGCCGCCGTTGTGGACGCCGGTTTCCGGGTTGGAGGTCACCACGAAGCAGCCGGTGCCGATGAATCGCCCACCGTCGTCGGCGTGCCAGCGCGGCACGGGGAAGTCGAGGAGGTTGACCTCGGAGCCGGCCACGGAGTTGGCCAGCAGGGGCGCGTCCGACACCGGCAGCACGGGGAAGTCCCGCGCGGCGGCCGACCACTGGGACGGCTTGCCGCGCAGGGCGTCCACCACGCCGACGGAGTCGAGGTCCTCGCCGAGGCGCAGCGTGCGGCCCAGCCGGCGTGGTGAACCCGTGCTGCCCGTCAAGACGCGCAGGCCGCTCGCGTAGCCCTTGATGTCGTCGAACAGCAGCGCGGGCGGTGGGTCCATCCGGTAGCTCAGCTCGGCGATGCCGCCCAGTTCGAGGTCCCAGTCGGCGCCCTTCACGTCGCGCAGTTCGCCGTAGCCCGCGATCGCGTCGAGGTGGGTGCGGAGGCTGAGGAGGGGTTCGTCCGTCACTGCGTGCCGCCGAAGAACGAGGCCAGCGAGGGCCACAGGTCCGGTCGCTCCAGGAGGCTGAGGTGGCGGGTCTTCTCCAGGACGCGCAGCTCGGCGTTGGCGATGCCCGCGGCCACTGCCTCGGACATCGCGGGCGGAGTCGCGTAGTCCTCTTCGCCGACGACCACGAGCGTCGGGGCCGTCACGTCGCCGAGGCGGGTACGCGCGTCCAGACCGCCGAGTGCGCGGCAGGCAGCACCGTGAGCTGCGGAGTCGGTCTTGAGGAAGATCTCGCAGACGCGCTCGACCTCGTCCGGGTGGCCGGTGAGGAACGGCTCGGCGAACCACCGGTCGCGCTGGAAGTCGAGCTGCTTGTCCCGGGGCACCGTCGTCGCCCGCTCGGCTCGCTCCGCCCAGACCGGCACGGCATCGTCACCGTAGTACGCCGTGCCGTCGGCCAGGACCAGCCGGTGCACGAGCTCGGGCCGCGTCGCCGCGAGGGCCAGCGCGGTGCTGGCGCCCATGGACAGGCCGACGACGTCGGCGGGGCCGGCGTCCGCGGCGGCGATCACGGCCGCCGCGTCCGCCGCCATGTCGTCGACCGTGAAGTCGGCACCGTCCCAAGTGGACTCGCCGTGGCCGCGCGCGTCCAGGGCCAGCACCTGCGCCTCAGCCGAGAAGAACCGCGCCACCGGGTCCCAGACCGCTCCGGACAGCGCGAGCGGGTGCAGGAGCAGCAGCGGCCGGCCGGACGTTCCCGTCCGGTGGACGTGCAGCGTGCCCTGCGGGGTTTCGACGTTCACGCGGTGGCCCTTTCGTTCTTGGCGGCCCGGCGCGTGGCCGCGGCCTTGATCGCGGCGTGGATCTCGGAGTACGTGCCGCAGCGGCAGATGTTGCCCTCCAGGTGCTCCACGACCTCTTCGTCGGTCGGCTGCGGGTTCTCGCCCAGCAGCTCGTGGGCCATCATCACGAACCCGGGAATGCAGTAACCGCACTGCATCGCGCGGTTGGCGACGAACTCGTCCACCACCTCGTCATCGGCCGGCAGGCCGTCGGCGGTGGTGATCTCGGCACCGTCGAAGCGCGCGGCCCGCGAGAGGCACGTCGACACGCTCTTGCCCGACACCAGCGCCGTGCAGGCGCCGCACGCGCCGACGCCGCAGCCCTCGCGCACGCTCGTGGTGCCGAACTCGCGGCGCAACACGTCGAGCAGCAACTCGTCGTCGGCCACGCCCAGCTTGCGGCGCAGGCCGTTGACCTTCAGCTCGATCTCCCTCACGACTGTTCCTCCAGCGCGGTCAGAATGCGTTCCGGCGTCAGCGGCAGCTGCGTGATGCGCACGCCGGTCGCGTCGCGCACGGCGTTGGCGATGGCCGGCGCGAGCGGGATGATGGTGGTCTCGCCGACGCCCTTCGCGCCGAACGGACCCGTCCGATGTGGACTCTCGATGATGATCGGCGTGAGCTTGTCCGGCATGTCCTTGATGGACGGCAGCTGGTAGTCCAGCAGCGTGCCGTTCACGATCTGGCCCTCGTCGAACACCATCTGGTCGAACAGCGCGTGCCCGATCCCCATGATCGCCGCGCCGGAAAGCTGCTGCTCCACCATCGCGGGGTTGATCGCACGGCCCACGTCACCGGCCACAGCCAGGTGCTCGATGTGCACGCGCCCGGTCGCCGTGTCCACGGTGAGCTGCACCGCGGCCGCACCGGCGAACCAGTGCTCGGTGACCTGCGGCGACAGGCCGTTCTCGTGGTCGTACGGCTGCCACGACGTGGTGAAGTTGGCCTCCGCCGTCAGCGTCGTGCCGCGCGCCCCGAAGTGCCCGTGCAGCAGCTCCGACACGGACACGGTCTCCTGCGTCTGCGCGCTGACGAGACCGTCGGACGTGAGCTTGATGTCCGTCGCCACCACGCCGAAGCGCTCCGCCGCCAGCTCCACGAGCTTGTCGCGCATGTTCTCCGCGGCCAGGCGCACGGCGTTGCCGGTGTGGTACGTCGAGCGGCTGCCGGCGGTGATCGTGTCGTAGGGCGTCACGTCGGTGTCGGCCTGGACCACGCGCACGTCGCCCTCGCCGAGGCACAGCACCTCGGCCGCGATCTGCGCCATGATCGTGTCGCTGCCCTGGCCCATGTCGATGGTGCTGATCAGCAGCGACGCCGAACCGTCCTGGTTGAGCTGCACCACGGCGTTGGAGATCGTCGGCGTGAGCACGGCCTTCATGCCGACTGCGACGCCGCGGCCGCGCACCAGCGTGCCCTCCTGCTTCACGAACGGCGTGCCCCACTCGATCGCCTCGGTCACGGCGTCGAGGCTGCCGAGGAAGTCGGCGCTGTGCATCGGCGTGCCGACCGGCGCGATGTCGCCTTCGCGCAGCATGTTGCGGCGGCGGAACTCCGCCGGGTCCTCGCCGAGCTGCCGCGCGAGCTCGTCGGCCAGCGACTCGTGCGCCCACGTGACCTGCGGCACGCCGAACCCGCGGAACGGCCCGGCCGACGGCTTGTTCGTGTACACGCACCGGGACCGCACGTGCACGTTGTCCACTTTGTACGGACCCGGCGCGACCAGGCCCGATTTCGCGGTGATACGCGGGCCGACATCGGCGTAGGCGCCGGTGTCGTAGCGGACGTCCGAAGTGGACGCCACGATCATCCCGTTCTCGTCGGCGGTCATGCTGCCCGCCACCGCGCAGCCGTGGCGCGTGGTCAGCAGGAAAGCTTCTTCGCGCGTCGCCGTGATCTTCACGGCCATCTTCTGCGTCCACGCCAGCGCCGCGACCAGCGGTTCCAGCCGGTCGTACATCTTCGCGCCGAAGCTCCCGCCCAGCGGCGCGGTGCGCACGCGGACGCGGTTCAGCGGCAGGTCCAGCAGGTCGGCCAGCGACTGCCGCACGTACGACGGCGTCTGAGTGGTCGCCAGCAGCTCCAGCCGCTCGCCCTCGCACCAGGCGGCCGCGTACGGCAGCTCGATCGGCACGTGGTGCGTCGGCGGGCACCAGAAGTCGTAGGACACCGTGGTGCCGCTGACGCTCGACGGGTCGCCCTTGCGCAGGTTGTACTCGTAGTTCACGTTCGTGTCGCGCTTGCCGCGCAGGTGCTTCAGATCGCCGAAGACGATCGAAGGCCGCAGCTCGTCGTGCACGAACGGTGCGCCCAGCACGGCCTTGTCGACGTCGTGCACCGGCTCGAGCTCGTCGTAGGAGACCTCGATCAGCTCGGCCGCCTCGCGCGCCTGCTTGGCGCCGTGGGCGATCACTGCGGCGATGGGCTCGCCGACGTAACGCACCTTGCCGTAGGCGAGGCACGGCTGGTCGGAGAACGCCGGGCCGGTCATGAGCCGGTCGCCGAACTCCGCGTACAGGTCGGCGCCGGTCACCACGGCGACCACGCCTTCGGCCGCGAGCGCGCGGCTCGTGTCGATGGCGGTGATCTTCGCGTGCGGGCGGGTGCTGCGGTGCACGGCGACATCGAGGCAAGGCCGCACCGGCTGGTCAGCTGCGTATTGCAGCTCACCGCGGACCTTGGCCCGGCCGTCGACGCGCGCCCAGCGTTCACCGACGGCGGCGACCGAAGATCGAGACTCGACGGTGGTCATCGTTGCCCTCCTTCCAGGAGTTGCGGATAGCTTCTTCGACGGCCACGAGGCCGAGGCGCCGCTTGTAGTCGGAACTCCCGCGCACGTCGGGAATCGGGTCGAGCAGGGGTGTCGCGGCTTCCTTCGCGGCGCCGACGACGTCGTCCACTGACGTGTCGGCCGACGCTTCGAACTGCAGGAACACCGGCACGTGGCTCAATGCGCCGAGGCCGAGCCGGACGTCGCGCTTGCCGCGCGAGCGCTCCACGACGAGCGCGGCAGCCGAAGCCGCGGGCCAGTCGTTGGCCGCGAGGCTGGAGAGCTTCGCGAAGTGCGCGCCCGCGGACTCGGGCTGGGTGGGGATCTCGATCGCCGACACGAGCTCGCCGTGCTCCAGCGCGGTCTGCTGGAAGTCGACGAAGAACTCGCGCGCCGGCACCTTGCGCGAACCGCGGCGCGAGGTGAGTTCCACTGTGGCGTCGAGCACCATCAACGCCGTCGGCGGGTCGAGCCGGTAGTCGCCGTGGGCGATGTTGCCGCCGACGCTCGCCGTGTTGCGCACACGCGGGTTGGCCACGCGGCTGTAGACCTCGGCCGCGAGCGGGGCGACGCGGCGGACGATCGGGCTGGTTTCCATGCGCCGCAACGTGACCAGCGGGCCGACTCGCAGCCCCTTCGACGTCTCGGAGATCTCGTCCAGGCCCGTCACACCGCCGATGTCGACCAGATCAGTGGCGAACAGCACACCCTGCTTGAGCAGGATCTGCACGGCTGTGCCGCCGCCGTAGACCATCGTGTCCTCACCGTCGTCGAGGAGCGCGCAGGTCTCGTCGAGCGTGGTGGGGTAGTGGTAGGCGGTCATTTCTTCCCGCCGAACAGCTTCGCGAGCAGGCGGCGCCACCAGGATTCCTTCGCGGGCGCGGCGTCACCGGCCGGCGTCTCGGAGACCCGCTTCTTCGGGCCTTCCCGTTTGGCGATCACGCTCGCAAGCCCGGGGTTGTCCGGCCCGGGCGGGCCCGCGGCGCAGATCTCGGCGAACGCGGACACGAACTCCCGCTCCACCTCCTGCGAGCGGCGCCGGACGATCGACTCGCCCATGCGCCCGATCTTGCCCCAGATCGCGACGTCGAGGCTGTATTCCACTTTGGATGAAGACGCACCGTCGGGCTGTACGCCGAGCCGCGCGTCGATCTTGATCGAGCTGCCGAGCTTGTGGTCCTCGCCCTTCAGGAGGGCCTTGACCTCCTCGGGCTCGGTCAGCTCCGTGATCTCGGCGGAGAACCCGGCGCTGAACTTCACGTGCGCGATCTCGTTGACCAGCTTGCCGCGGTAGTGCGTGCTGTCCGAACGGACGAGCTCAGCGGCGCCGGGGATGGCGACCCGCATCGTGTCAGGGTCGAGGAAATGGGCGAAAACGCGTTTGTGGTCCGCGGGGACGACAAAGGAGGATCCAAGCTTCATAATGACCACCATAGAGGACTAAGTGTCTGCTCCACAGGACGTTAACACGGTCCTGGCGAGTCCGGAAAGGGCTCGGCTACCGTGCGCTGAGGCAGAATGGCGAGGGGTGACGGATCATGAGCGACGTTCCGGCGGTGCTGAACGCGGTGCGGCTCCTGGAGCGGATTGCCCGCGATTGGCCGGAAGCGGTGTCTTCCGGAGCGCTGATCGAGGAGCTCGGGCTCAATCGCAGCACGGCGTACAACATCCTCGGCACGCTGCAGCGGGCCGGCTGGACCACGTCGCGCGGCGACCGCGGTGGCTGGTCACTGGGGCCGCGGCTGCTGTCGATGGCCCGCGTGTCCGAGGACTGGATGACCGACATCGTGCAGCAGGAGCTCGATTCGCTGAGCCAGCGCACGGGGTTCATCGTCTTCGCGGTGCAGCGCCACGGTGCCACCGACTACTCAGTGCTGGCGAAGGGTGACCGCGGCAAGGGGGTGCGGATCACCGTCGGCATCGGCGACACCTTCCCGTTCTCCGCGCCCGCCATCATGCGCGCGTTCCACGCGTGGGATGACCCGGCGCACGTCGAGCGGCTCGCGGAGCGTTACGGGCTGGAGGGTTTCACGGCCGAAACCATCACCACGCGTGCCGCGCTGCGCGAGGAGCTGGCGGCCACACGGGAGCGCGGCTACAGCGTCAGCATCAGGGAGTTCGACCTCGGTCAGTCCGGGTTGGCTGCGCCGGTGTTCGACGCTCAGCGGCGCGTGTCGATGGTCGTCTGCACGCTCGCGTTCTCGTCGGAGCTCAACGAGTCCACTGTGGATCAACATGGCGCACTGATCCGCGAATGCGGCCTCAGGATCACCGATCGAACCGGAGGTGCGGTCAAAATCGACGAATAGTTCCGCATTTGCGGAAGTATTCCGATCTTGCCTGGCCACGGGTTTCTTGACCGCTGTCGACCGGCTCGCTTAATGTGCCGCATGCGGGACTCAATGTCCTCAATAGAGGACAACCTGTCCCGCCCTCCGAATCTCGATCCGGCCCATGGCGGCCCGGAAAGGAGATGGCCATGAGCGATGTCGCCGTCAAATCCACCTCGTGGACCAAGACTCTGACCCGCACCCAATGGCGGTCACTGATCGCAGCCAACCTCGGCTGGCTGTTCGACGGCTTCGAGACCTACGCCCTGATCCTCACAGCGGCGGTGGTGCTCAAGCGGCTCGACCCTGGCGCGCCCGCGAGCCAGGTCGCCTTCCTGACCGGCGCCACGATCGCCGTGACGCTCCTGGGCTGGGGCTTCGGCGGCATCCTCGGCGGCGTCTTCGCCGACTACTTCGGCCGGCGCCGGGCGCTGCTGACGTCGATGGTCCTGTACGCGGCGTTCACGGGCCTCACCGCGGTGTCGTGGTCGTGGACGTCGTTCCTGGTCCTGCGCTTCATCACCGGCTTCGCGCTCGGTTCGGAGTGGGGCACGGGCACGTCGCTGGTCGCGGAGACCTGGCCGGCCCACGCCAGGGCCAAGGCCGCCGGGCTCATGCAGTGCGGCCTCGGGCTGGGCTTCTTCATCGCGTCGGCCTGCTGGCTCTTCATCTCGCCGCTGGGTGCGGACTCGTGGCGCTACATGTTCCTCATCGGAGTGCTGCCGGCCGTGTTCGCGCTGTGGCTGCGCAAGTCCGTGCCGGAGTCCGAGAACTGGAAGAGCGCGCACAAGCGGCGCAAGGAGCTCAAGGAACGCAAGGGCCAGCAGCTCACCGAACACGAGCAGTCGTTCACGCGGCTCACGTTGCGCCAGATCATGATCGACCCCAAGCTGCGCAAGCTGACCATCCTCGGGTCGCTCATGTCACTGGTCACCACACTCGGCTGGTGGGGCATCTCCACGTGGGTGCCCGCGTACGTCGCTTCAGTCGCGGCCCACAACGGAGCTTCAGGGCAGTCGTGGGCCAGTGCGGCCGGGATGATCTACAACGCGGGCGCCATCGCCGGGTACATCTCGTTCGGCTTCATCGCCGACCGCTTCGGCCGAAAACCCGCGGTACTGCTGTTCTTCGGTGCGTCACTGGTCCTCACGCCCGTGCTGTTCCTGTGGACGCACAGCCTCGGCCTGATCGTGGTCGTGCTGGTGATCAACGGCTTCTTCACCCTCGGCCAGTACACCTGGATGCCGGTGTGGCTGCCGGAGTTCTACCCGACGCACCTGCGCGCGACCGGCGCCGCGTTCGTCTTCAACGCCGCGCGCTTCATCGCCTTCCTCGGCCCGCTCACCGCGGGCGCGATCATCTCCCAGCTCGGCGGTTACGGCGTGGCCGCCACAGTTGTCGGGCTCATCTACATCCTCGGCCTCATCGTCGCCCCGTTCTGCCCCGAAACCCGCGGCCAGCAGCTTCCCGACTGATCGCCTGACCCCTCCCCCGTGAAAGGCCCCCGAATGTCGACCGTTCGCATCAACGCGCCGACCGGCGGTGGCACCGGCATACGCCCGGCCACCGCACGCATCCTGATCTTCGCCTTCCTGGGCACCCTGTTCGACGGCGCGGAGCTGAACCTCGTCGGCTATCCGCTCGCGTACCTGTCGGAAAGCCTGCACGTGAGCACCATCCAGATCGTGCAGGTGGCGACGCTGCAGGGCTTCGCCTCGATCGCCGGCGGCATCCTCGTCGGCTGGCTCGGCGACCTCTACGGGCGCCGCTGGACCTACACCGGTTCGGTCGTCGTGTTCGGCATCGCCGCGCTGCTCGGCGGGCTCGCGCCCAACTACGCGCTGTTCCTGCTCACGCGGCTGCTCGCCGGCGTCGGCATGGGCGGGCTCTTCGGCCTGTCGTACTCGATGTTCACCGAGGCGTGGAAGACGAGCAGGCGCGGCCTGATGGGCGGCTCGATCCAGTCGATGTACATCGTCGGGCAGATCGTGACCGAAGGCGTCATCTACTTCTGCATCGTCCAGTTCGGCACCGCGTCGGGCTGGCGCGCGGGCTACATCATCATCGGTGCCGTGACGCTGCTGATCGGTGTGCTGTCGGCGATCATGCTGCCCGAGTCGGAGCAGTGGCGGACCTACCAGCGGGAGCTGCGCGAGGGCCGCGTGCCCGAGGACAAGCGGCGCACCAAGGTGCCGATCTTGGACCTGTTCCGCAACGGCTACGCCGGCGGCACCATCCTGTTCATGGGCATCGCGACGGCGCTGTTCCTCACCACGAACTCGATGATCTCGTACCTTTCGACGTTCCTGATCAAGGTGGAGAAGGTGCCGCTCGGCACGGCCAGCCTGATCGTGCTGCTCAACCTCATCGTCACGGCGGTCACCTATCCGATGGCCGGCGCGCTGTCCGACAAGATCAAGCGCAAGTGGGCCATGTCCGTCGCCGGCGCGTTCGGCGTCATCGGCTTCGCCTGGTTCCTCATCCTCGTGGTGGGCCACAACGCGAAGATCGGGGCGAACTTCTGGGGCGCGCCGACGTTCTGGGCGCTGATGTTGTGCGCCGCGGGTGCCAGCGGCTTCGGCGTGCTCGGCGTGTGGATGGCGGAGTTCTTCCCCACGCGCGTGCGCTCCACCGGCTCGAACCTCAGCTACTACGCCGGCCGCGGACTGGGCGCGGGGCTGTTCCCGCTCATCGCGCTGTCGATCGCCGGCACGGTGCCGCTCGCGCTGGCGTTCGGCATCGTCGGCCCGGTCGCGGCGGCGGCGCTCGCTCTGGCCGCGCCCGACTCGACCGGGCGGCGGATCGAAGCCGTCGAGTAGGTCTTCAGCTGTGGTGCCTTGCCCGGTCCGTCGTCACTCGGCGGACCGGGCAAAACGCTGCCCTGCAAGGGATGGACGCTAGACCGGCTTGGTCGCGACCAGCTTGGCCACGGAAAACACGCCGGCGGCCCGGGCCGCGTCGAGCGCGACCTTCGAGTCGTGGAAGAGATCGTTGCGGTCACCTTCGTAAGTGAGCCACTTGTCCCGCTCCTCCTCGGGCGTCGAGCCCCAGCAAGGGCCGGACGGGAAGAGGTCGACCGCTTCGCGCACGTCGAACCCGGCGGAGACCAGCATGTTCCGGTACTGCTCGACGGTGGCGTGGTACGGGATGCAGAACCCACGGTTGACCTCGGCCATGACCGCGTCGATCTGCTCGGCGCTGCGGTGTTCGCCCCACGGGCGCTGGATCCAGTCCACGGCGGCCAGGGTGCCGCCCGGGCGCAGCACCCGGAACGCGGCGTTGAAGAAGGCCTGTTTGTCCGGCAGGTGGACCACCGACTCCTGGTAGGTGATGGCCGCGAACGCGGCGTCCGGCCACGCCCCGAGCGTCTGGTACTCGGTGTCCCCGACCGAGTGGAAGAAAGCCTTGTCCGCCAAGCCACGTGCCGCGGCCAGCCGCTGGGCTTTCGCCGTCAGCGCGTCGTTGTTCGAGATGCCGACGAACCGCGCGCCCGACATGTCCGCCATGTTGACCACCGCGCCGCCGACCCCGGAGCCGAAGTCGAGCACGAGATCGCCGGCGGTGATCCCGGCCGCGGCGACAAGCTGGCGCTGCATGTCCAGCGCGGCTTCCTCCGAGGACAGTCCCGCGTTGTGAGCACGCTCGTCTCCGTGATGCCAGGCGTCCTGGGGCATCATCACGGCGTAGGCGTCGATGGCTGCGTTGTAATAGCCCCGCACGGTTTCTTCGACTCCGCCAGTGTTTGTCACTGAAGTCACTTCTGCACCCCTTCGAACCTGCCTGATGGCGCGGATGATGATGGCATCGGCCCCGGAACGCGTCCAGCCGCCAACCGGGCTGCGCGCCGGGTGCCGACTCGCGTGTGCGCGCCCGCGTACCCGCAGTACGTCGTCGTGTCGATGCGGTGTTCAGGTGAACCCGTTGATCCCGCAAGCACACTCAGACACAGCTTTTCGAGTCCGGATCGCCCCGTCAGAGGTAGCGGGTGCAGTATTCCTCCGTCTAATCTGTTCGACGGTTCACTTGTCTGTCCACCAAACGGGGGTGGCAGCGTTGAGCCGAACGCACGAATGAATGGTGAATACGGCGTCATGGTCGGAGCGAGTGTGTCGATGGCTGATTTGTCGATGTACACCCACCTCAGCGGACAACTCGAGCGGCTTTGCGAAGTAGTCGGTTTCGACGGCGCGGACGGCCGTCACCTGGGCTTATTGCGTGGACTGCTGGGCCCGCAGGGAGAAAAAAGCCTGGCGACCCCGCCTGAATTCCCCTCGAATGTGGCGGACGACACAACTCCCATCGAATTCTCGCTCGCGTTCGACACCACCGGCGAATGCGTGGTGCGGGTCCTCGGCGAGACCGTCGGCTCGAGGAGCCCCCGCGAGTTCCTCGACGCGGTGGCCGGCGAATACGGCCTGGTCACCGACCGGCTCGACGCCGTGGCCGACCTGTTCCTGCCGCACGAGGAGCGGCAGGGGCCGTTCACGCTGTGGTACTCGCTGATCTTCCGGCCGGGCCGCGCGCCGAAGATCAAGGTCTACCTGAACCCGCAGATCAGCGGCCCGTCGATGGCCGATTCCCTGGTCAGTGAAGGGCTGCGCCGGCTGAACATCGACGAGGCGTTCGATCCCATGATCGCGCACGCGCTGCGCCGCGGCGAGCGGGACAACTTCTCCTTCTTCGCGCTCGACCTCGACGACGATCCTCTCGCGCGGGTGAAGGTGTACGTGTCGCACGCGGCCGCGGATTCGGCCGACGCCGAGTTCGCGGCGGAGCTGGTGGCCGGCACCGACCCGCTGCTGATCCGCGAGTTCCTCGCCGTGCTGGGCGGCGGGAAAGGTCCGTTCGAAGATCGACCGTTGGTCTCCAGCTATTCCTTCGTGGAGGGATCGGGAGCCCGGCCGGCCAACTACAGCGTCTATCTTCCCATTCGCAGTTATGTGCCCGACGATGAAGTGGCCCGCGCCCGCGCGCACGCCGTTCTCGCGCAGTACGGCTTCGACGGGACAAAACTGGACAAAGCCCTGGCAGCGGTTTCGCAGCGCCCACTGCGGGACGGGGTCGGGCTGATCGCACACGTCTCTCTGAGAATGGGGGAATTCGGCTCGGGAATCACCGTATACCTGTCGTCTGAGGCTTATCAGGTTCTGCCGGCGCGAAAGAGACCGGTCCTCGGACCGGTCTCGTGACTGCGGTAGTTTTTCACCGACACCAGACAGTGGAGGAAATACCTGATGCGGACCTTCCCGCCCTACCGTGCCCAGGTTGTCTCGGAAATCCCGGTCACCACCCGCGCCGAGCGTGAGCGCGCGCTCGCCGCGGCCGGCTACAACGCGTTCAACCTGCCGGCCAACATGGTCTCGATCGACCTGCTCACGGACTCGGGAACCGGCGCGGTCTCCGCGAGACAGGAGGCGGCGGCAGCGGCGGCGGATCGCTCCTACGCAGGCTCCGAGTCGTTCTTCCGCTTCCGCGAGGCGCTGAGCGAGCTCACGCACTACCCCCACCTCCTGCCGGTGCACCAGGGCCGTGCGGCCGAGCGCGTGCTGTTCACGAACGTGCTGGGGCCGGGCAAGATCTCGGTGAGCAACACCCACTTCGACACCACGCGCGCCAACGTCGAGCTGCTCGGCGCCGAGGCCCGCGACCTGCCGTGCGCGGAGTTCGGCGACCTCGACAGCCTGGAACCGTTCAAGGGCAACATCAACCTCGACGTCCTGGAACAGCTGCTGACCGGCCCCGACGCCGGTCGCGTCGGCCAGGTGCTCGTCACGATCACCAACAACGGCGGCGGCGGCCAGCCCGTGTCGATGGCGAACCTGACCGCCGCGAGCCGGCTGGCCCGCGCGCACGGTGTGCCGATCTTCCTCGACGCCGCGCGGTTCGCGGAGAACGCCTGGCTCGTGGTGCAGCGTGAGGAGGGCTACGCGGGCAAGACGCCGCGCGAGGTGGCCGAGGAGGCGTTCGCCCTCGTCGACGGCTGCGTGGCCAGCCTCAAGAAGGACGGCATCTCTCCGATGGGCGCGTTCATCGGTCTGCGCGATCCCGAGCTCGCGCAGCGCTGCGAGGCGCTCCTCATCGCCACCGAAGGGTTTCGCACCTACGGCGGCCTCGGCGCCCACGATCTCGACCGCCTCGCCCAGGGCCTGCAGGAGGTGCTCGACCCGAATTACCTGGAGGCCCGGGCGGCCGAGGCCGCGCGGCTGGCGCAGCTCGCGAACGAGTCGGGCGTCGACATCGTGCAGCCGCCGGGCATCCACGCGCTGTACCTCAACGCCGGCCGCCTGCTGTCGCACCTGCCGGCGAGCCGGTTCCCGGGCCACTCGCTGGCGTGCGAGCTCTACCTCGCGGGCGGGATCCGTTGTGCGGAACTGGGTTCGCTCTACATCGGCGAGCTCGACGAGAACAACGAGCTGGTGACACCGGCGCCGTTCGAGCTCGTCCGCTTGGCGCTGCCGCGCCGGACCTACTCCCGGGGTCACTACGACTACGTCGCCGAGATCCTGGGCGACATCGCGAAGAACCCGGAAAGCGTGCCGGGCTACCGGATCGTCGAGGCGCCGAAGATCCTGCGGCACTTCAACCTGACGATGGCACCCGTCGTCTGATCTGTCCACAATGGAGGGTCGCTTCCCCTGGGGAGTGACCCTCCACTGTGTTGGCTTCACGCGGGCTGCGGAACCACCGTCATGGCGTGCTTCACCAGACGGATCAACGCGATCTTGCTCGAGTCCCGCTGCCGTGCGTCACACATGACGATCGGCACGCGATCGGGCACGACCAGCGCTTCGCGGATCTCGTCCGCGGTGTAGCGCGGGGCGTTGTCGAAGCAGTTCACCGCCACGATGAACGGGATTCGCCGGCGCTCGAAGAAGTCGACGGCCGCGAAGCTCGTCTCCAGGCGGCGCGTGTCCGCGAGCACGATGGTCCCGATCGCGCCGCGCGCGAGGTCGTCCCACATGAACCAGAAGCGCTCCTGGCCGGGCGTGCCGAACAGGTACAGCACGTGGCGCGGTGAGATCGTGATCCGGCCGAAGTCGAGTGCGACCGTGGTGGTCTTCTTGCGCTCCACGCCGGACAGGTCGTCGATGCCGTGGCTCGCCTCGGTCAGCACCTCCTCGGTGGACAGCGGCGGGATTTCGCTGACCGAGCCGACCATGGTGGTCTTCCCGGCGCCGAACCCGCCGGCGATGATGATCTTGACCGGCGTCGGGACAGAGTCGACGCCCTTGCCGTCAGAGCTTGATGAGGCCATCGAGAACCGCCTGGAGAGTTTCGTGGTCCGGCGCCTGGGCCGGCTGGTGGGACGGGGACCTCGTGATGACGAGGCCGCGTTCGATCAGGTCGCCGCACAGCACCCGGACGACACCGAGGGGCAGCTTCACGTACACGGCGATCTCCGCGACCGACAGCGGCCGCCGGCACAGCCGGATGATCGCCAGGTGCTCCGGACCGAGACCGGCCGGCTCCTGTTCCGACTGCAGGGTCATCACCTGCGTGGACACGTCGAGCTGCGCGCCTTCGGACGGCGTGCGGCCACTGGTGATCGTGTAGGGCCGGACCAGCGGCCCGGCGGCCTCGTCGTACCAGTTGTCGTCGGTCATTCCGCCTCCGCGGGAAGAAGTACGTCGGCGGCGGTCACGTGGCCTCCCTGAGCATGGTCGCGGCTTCCCGCGGCGCCGAGGCGAGGTAGTCGCCGACGCGCTTGACCAGCCGGTTCATCTCGTAGGCGATCATCTCCACGTCCACATCGGCTCCGGCCAGCACCGCGAGGCACGCGCCCTGGCCGGCCGCCGACACGAAGAGGTACCCGCCCTCCATCTCGATCATGTTCTGCAGCACGGGACCCCGGTTGAACTGCCGGCTCACCCCCTTGGCGAGGCTCTGCAGGCTGGACGCGATCGCCGACAACTGGTCGGAGTCGTCCTTGCTCATGCCGCTCGACTTGCCGAGCAGCAACCCATCGGCGGACAGCACGATGGCGTTCTGCGCGCCGACGACGCGGTGGACGACATCGTCGAGGAGCCAGTTGAGGTCGGGTTTGGAGTTCCCGTACTCGTTCATGCGGAGAGACCTTGACTTTCCTGTGTGGACTTTCCTGTGTGCTGTCGCGGACTAGGCATCGTCGGTGCCGCCACGGGCGCGGCGGGTGCCCTTGTGGAACGCCATCAGCGTGCGGGCCGTGGCTTCGCCGGTGCCCGCGACGTCGACGTCCTGGTCACCCAGGTCGTCCTGCTGCAGCTGTTCGACGAGGTTCTGCTGCGGCTGCCGCCGGGGCAGCCGGGGCCGGTCGTCGCCCACCAGCAGGCTCTGATCGGGCTCGCGGGCCGGTTCCGCAGCCGCGGCCACCGGTACGTGGACCGGAGCCGGCGGTTGTGACTGCAGGGGCTCCGGTTGCTCGCCCGCGGTGTACGCGCGAGCCGGGTAAGGCCTCGGCTTGGCGTCTCGCCTCATCGGGATCTGGCCGGTGAACGAGTTGGTGGATTCCATGACACGCGGTGAGCTCTCCAGTGCCGGTCGTGCGGCACCGCCCACGGGCTCCAGCACCGCGGCTTGCTCGCGCGGGGCTTCGGACCGGAACTCGGCGTTGCCGACGGCGTCGACCGACTCGTTGCCGGCCAGGTGTTGGGACGGAATCAGCACGGTGGCGCGAGTGCCGCCGTACCGGGACGGGTCGAACGTGACGGTGATGTCGAGCCGCGAAGCCAGGCGCGCGACCACGAACAGGCCGAGGCTGGAGTCGGCCCGCAGCGCCATGGCGTCGAACTCGGGGGCGTCGGCCATCATCGCGTTGGCCCAGTCGCGCACCGCTTCCTTCATGCCGAGGCCCTGGTCGGACACGTCGACGACGACGCCGCGCGCGACCATGCGGCTGGTCACCTCGACCGGCGAGCCGGGCGGGGAGAACGACGTGGCGTTGTCCACGAGCTCGGCGATCAGGTGGATGGCGTCGGCCACGGCCGAACCGACGATCGAGACGTCGGGCACCTGCTCCACCTGCACCCGCGAGTACTGCTCGGTCTCGGAGACGGCCGCGCGCAGCACTTCCATGAGCGACACCGGCTTGCGCCAGCGCCGGCCCGGCTGTTTGCCGCCGAGGATGATCAGGTTCTCCGTGGTGCGGCGCGCACGGGCGGCGAGGTGGTCGAGCTGGAACAGCGACGCCAGCTGCGTCGAGTTCTCTTCGCGGCTTTCCATCTCGTCGAGGATCTGCAGCTGCCGGTGCACGAGCACCTGGTTGCGGTGCGCAATGCCGAGGAACACGTTGTGCACACCGCTTCGCGCCTTCGCCTCGCTCGCGGCCGCGTTGACGGCGGTCAGCTGGGCCGCGTTGAAGGCCTCGGCCACCTGGCCGATCTCGTCGAGGCCGTGGTCGAGCTGGGGCAGCTCGGCACCGACGTCCACGGCCTCGCCGTTCTTGAGCCGGTTGACGATGCCGGGGAGGCGGTTGCGGGCGAGGTCGAGCGAGTCACTGCGCAGGCGCTCAAGCCGCGTCATCAGGGTGCGGTCGACGAGCGAGCGGGACACCCGAACGGCGATGATGATCGCGACCAGCGAGGCGATCAGGGCCGCGATACTGCCGATGATCGCGTTGCGCAGCTGCGAGTCGCCGGACTCGATGGCGGCGTTGGACACCTCGTCGCCCTGGGCGATCGTCAGCTGGGTGAGGCTGTTCGAGACCTGGCCGGTGAGGGTCTGCCAGTCCGCCGCCGAGACCGGCACCGTGCTCCGGTCCTCCTGCGTCCACGGGCCGTGCTTCACCAGCGCGCTCTCCGCGTCGGTGAGCTGTTTCCAGCCCGGGCTCGTCACGAGGGCTTGGTAGTCGTTGCGCACCGCGGGCTCGAGGAACGGCGCGATCTGGCCGACCTGAGTGCGGTAGAAGCCCGCCAGCTGCGTGAACTGCACGAAGTCGTCGGGTGCGAAGGTGCCGCTCGCGAGCGCGCTGGTGACCAGCGACGTCTCGCGCGACATCAGGTCGGTCGCGCGGAACAGCGAGGTCGCGGAGATCGCGCCCTGCACGGCCGTCGCGTCGGGCACGATGCGGGCCTGGGTGTCGAACAGCGTCGACGCCGTGTCGAGCACGCCGTTGAAGTAGGTGTTCACCTGCGCGCGGCCGATGGTGCGGAAGTTGATCTGCGAACGCAGCACCGGCAGCTGGTCGAGCTGGGTCTTCAGCGCGGTGACCTTGTCGGCGATCTCGGCGGGCGCGCTCGAGATGGTGGACGCGAAGGCGTCCTGCATGCCCTTGAGCTTCTCGTCGTTGCTCTTCTCCAGCTGCTGCAGCTCGCCGTTCCCCGCGTTGGGGGTGTCGAGGAACTGCAGCGCGACCTGGCGCTCCTGCTGCAGTGACGACAGCGCCTGGATCGCGGGGATCGACACCTCACGCACCGAGACGGCGACGAGGCGCACGTACAGGCCGTTGATGAAAAAGTACGACGAGACCGCGGCCACCAGCACCAGCAGCGTGATGCTCGGGATGAGAACGGTCCTGGTCAGCCTTTTCCGGATCGACTTGTCGTACGCCTTGCCGGACTCATCTTTGTTCTCCACGACGATTCACGAACTCCTGAGTCACAGTCGGCGAAAAGCCGGAAGCCGGCAGGGGAAGCGGACCCGACGGTAGGACCGGGGCGGCCGTCGTCACGAGTCCTCGACTCACCCTTCGTTTCACCACGGAACAGATCAGGGTCCGTTTTTTACCATGAACCGGGCCATCGTGGTGCCACTGATCGGGCGCTCGACCTGCCGATGAGTGGCCCAACGTGACCCATCACGTCGCGTGACGAGTCGATTACCGGCATTTCTCGTGGTGATGACCTCGGCAGGCAACCTCTTGGACGTGTGCTGAGCTGAACGGGTGAATACGAAATCCGGGGGAAGGTGGCGAATCCCACTGGCCGGGTAGTCGTCGAATTGATTTGTCGACAGGCGAGGGGGCGGTGTTCGAGCGTTCGGCGGGCCGGGCCGGTCAGTGTCCTGTCCGGATTGGTTCAGCCGGAAGCCACGCCTGCATCAGCGCTGCGTATCGCCTTGACTGGACCAGCAGCTCGGCGTGGCTGCCAAGCAGGGTCTCGCGCCCGTCGAGCACGAGCACGTGGCGCGCCCGCACGGCGGACGACAGGCGGTGCGCGATCACGACCAGCGTGCCGCCGCGCTCGGTGAAGGCGCGCTCGGCGCGGGCCTCGGCAGCGGGGTCCAAAGTGGACGTGGCTTCGTCGAGGACGACGATGCGCGCCGCGCTCGCGTGGACGCGGGCGAGGGCGATGAGCTGGGCCTCTCCGCCCGAGAGGCCCTCGGCTTCGTGCCCGAACTCGGCGTCGAGGCCGCCGAGGCGGCCAAGCAGCTCTTCGGCGCCGACGGCTTCGGCGGCGGCGCGGAGGCGCTCGTCCGACGCGGTGGGAGCGAACAGGCCGAGGTTGTCACGCAGTGTGCCTGCGAAGACGTAGGCCTGCTGGGGGATGAGCGCGATGAGCTCGTGCCGGTTGGCGGCTTCGGCCACGGGCACGCCGCCGAGCAGCACCTGGCCGGCCTGGGGCGTGAGCAGCCCCGTGAGCAGACCCGCGAGTGTCGACTTGCCGATCCCGCTCGGGCCGACGACAGCGAGGTGGTCGCCCGCGCGCAGGTGGAGGTCCAGTCCACGCACGACGGGTTCGGGTGCGGCGCCCCAGCGGAAGGTGAGGCCGCGGACTCTCAGGTCGGTGCTGCGGGCTTGTTCGGTTTTCGGTTTCGCCGGCGGCACCTCGGCGGTCTCGGCCAGCCGCTTGAGCGCCACGATCAGCCTGAGCACGACGGTGCCCGCGGTGGCGGCCAGCCCTCGCAGCGCCGGCTGCATCGTCGTCGCCAGGTAGACCAATGCGCCCAGCGCCGCTCCGGCCGTGAGCTCACCCGTCTCGACCAATCCGGGCGCGACCGCCAAGCTCGCGATCAACGGCACGAACGCCCCGAGCGAGATCACCAACGACCTCGCCGCCCCGGAATGTGCGACTCTCACGGCGGCTTCGGCCTGCTTCTCGACGGCGTCGTACACCGCCAGCGCCGCCCCAGGCTCGGCCCCGCACGCCACGACGTCCCGCATTCCGCCGAGCACGGCGCCGGTGGTCTCGGCGGTCCGCTCGTCGGCCAGCACGAGCGCCCGCTGCCTGCGCGCGAGCGACGGCAGCAGCGCCGCGAACACCGTGATCGCGATCGCCACGGGCACCACCACAGGGAGGACGAGCTGCCCCGCGACGGTCACCAGCCCCGCGATGGCCGCCGCCGTCGTCACGACCATCGCGCGCGCCTGCACGAGCAGTCCCGCCGTGGCGTCCCGCACCACCTCCACGTGCTGCGTGATCCTCGCGACGCCACTCGCGTCGGCCGCGTTCCGTGGCGGGTTGGGGTCATGCAGCACCCCGCGGACCACGGCCGTCACCAGCGCGTCCCGCAGCGGCTCCACCACCTGCCCGAGCTGCCGCCACACCAACCGCGACCCGAACGCCCCGGCCAGCGCCGCCACCCCGAACAACGCGAGGTAGCCGATCCCGGCCTTCGGCGCCCCCACCGCGAACCCCCGGTCGACGGCCAGCTCGACCAACCGCCCGGAGAAGAACGCCGGCGCACCTTCCAGTGCGGAGCACGCCAGGAGGACCAGCCCACCGCGCCATTGCCGCAGGAGGGTCGCGCGGTAGAGGTGACTGACGCTCATCCCGCCTCCTCCGTGAACACGGCGCGGTACTGCGGGTCCTGCCACAGGACGGCGTGCGGGGCGACGGCTCTGACGTGGCCGTCCTCGAGCCAGACGACAGCGTCGGCGCGGGAGGCGAGGGCGGCGCGGTGTGTGACGACCACCAGGGTTCCCGCGGGGAGGTCGGCGAGGACGGACTGTTCGGTGACGGTGTCGAGGCTCGCGGTGGCGTCGTCAAGGAGGAGCACGCGCGGGTTGTGCACGATGGCCCGCGCGAGGCCTACGCGCGCCGCTTCGCCGCCGGAGAGCGGGGTGTCGGCGAGCGGCGTGTGGTAGCCGCGGGGGAGGCGGGTGATGACGTCGTGGATGCGGGCGGCGCGGCAGGCCGCGCGGACGGCGGTGTCGCCGGCCCAGGTGCCGTAGCCCACGGCGTCGGCGACAGTGGCGCCGAGCAGGTGTGGCCGGGCGAAGCCGTAGCCGACCACGGCGCGGAGCTCCTCGGGGCGCAGGGTGGTGAGGTCGCGGCCGTCGAGGTGGGCTTGGCCGGAGTCGGGGGAGGTGAGGCCGCCGAGGAGACTGACCACAGTGGACTTCCCGGAGCCGGATTTCCCTACGATGGCGATGAATGTGCCGCCGGGGATGGTGAGCGTGGTGGGGTGCAGGGCGCCTTGGACGGTGGCGTTGTGGAGGGTGAGCGTCCCGGTGCCGGGCAGGAGGCCGAGCTTGCCGCGTTCGGGGGTGGGGACGTCGAGCACCTCGGCGACGCGCTCGGCGCAGCCGCGGGCCCGCGAAACGGTGGTGAGCAACGGGATTTGCGTCACGATCCCCATGCCGAGCGCGACGTAGCCGAGGGCGGCGAGCACGTCGCCGACCGTCAGGCGGTGCCCGAGCACCCCGAACCCCGCCGCGGTGAGCGCCGCCAGCTCCACGGCCGGCAACAGCAACGCGGCGCGCCACACCATCTTCGCCTGCGTCCGCCACATACCTCGTCCGGCAAGACTCAGGCGCGGCAACGGTTTCAGCACGCGCTCGGCTTCCCGGTCCGCGGTGCCGGACGCGGCGATCGTGGCCAGGCCGGTGGTGGCGTCGAGCAGCCGCGCCGCGAGCTCGCCGGAGACGCGCTGGTAGGTGAGGACGTCGTCGGCGGTGTTCTTGAGGTGTGACCTGGCGAGGAGGAGCGCCACGGGGATGCTGCCGAGGAACACGAGCGCGAGCCGCCAGTCGAGGACCGCGAGCAGCACGATGGCCCCGACGGAGATCACCGCCGCGGACACCAGTTGCACCACGACCGGCACGATGCTGCCCGCCCCCACGGCGTCCCCGGCCATCCTGCTCACCGCGTCCCCTTCGGCGAACGGGGTTTTTGTCTTCTGGGCCAGCAGCCGGTCGATCATCCTGCGCCGCAGCCACGCGCCGGCGCCACTGGTGACCCTCACGACGACCACCCCGCCGACCACGTCGGCCACGATCTCGGCCCCACCGACGACGACCAGCCAGACGACCGGTTTCGCCGTGCCTCTGCCGCTGATCACGGCATCGGTGGCTGCCGCCAACGCCCCGGGCAACAACAAACTCGCCCCCACCGCGACGAGCCCGACCACGGCGAGGACCCCCACCCGCCAGGGGTCTCTCCTCGCGACTTCCCCCAAGAGCCGATCCCCGGGTGCTGCCGGTTTTCTTGCCTTTCGTCCGCGGCTTGCCACGGGCTCCGGCAAGTCGGAAGGCGGTTCGGCAGCTTGCCGCACAGCTCGGCCGGATGCTGGCCGTGCTCGTGCCGCTCGGTCGCGGCTTGCCGTCGGTTGCGGCAGGTCGTCGTGCGGAGTGGCAACTTGCCGTTCCGAGGGGGCGTTTGCCGGTGATGGGGTGGGCGTCGGGCGGCGATGTGCCGTGGGTTGTGGCAAGGCGGAGGGGGTTGTGGCAACTTGCCACTCGGGACCCGCGCTTGCCGAATCGGGGCGGGGTGTGCCGACGGGGCCGGCGGTGGGCACCGCGTCG
Organism: Amycolatopsis sp. NPDC005232; assembly: GCF_040607795.1. NCBI lineage: Bacteria > Bacillati > Actinomycetota > Actinomycetes > Pseudonocardiales > Pseudonocardiaceae > Amycolatopsis > Amycolatopsis sp. NPDC005232. Next base: position 96,727 of record NZ_JBEXHL010000012.1, read on the forward strand.
ACGGGGCCGTCGGAAGGTGCTCCGTACCCGGGCATCTCACTCCTCGTCCAACGAGCCCAACGAGCCCAACCAGCCCAGCGAGCCCAACCTGCCGCCCATCGCGCGGCAGATCCCAGCGAACCCGGTGACCAACCCGCGGCACCGGGGCAGAATGGTGAGGCGGGAGCGGCGCACTTGGCCTGCGCCGCTCCCGCACCCGGTCCGTGACGCCCCGACGCAAGGCGCCCGAGAGCACCAAAGCACCCGAGAGCACCGAGGCACCCCAGAACGCCGAAGCGCCCGAGAGCACCCAATCGCCGAAAGACCGTCAGAAGGTCGACAAGGATCGAAGGGTCAGTAGGTCAGCTAACTCAGTGGCAGGTCAGCAGGCTGAGCGTGCTGTGCGCGCACGACGCCAGCAGGCTCAGGTTGCTCGGCGCCCCGTGGCCGTGACCGTGGCCGCCGCCGTGGCCTTCGAGGGCTTCGGGGGCTTCCAGGGCCTGCAGGTCGAGAACCAGTTCCATGGTGATCCCTTCTCGTGTTCTTCCGCCGGCCATCAGCGGCCGGAGGTGTGGGGGGACGGCGTGGCGCCCAGGAAAGGCAGCACCTCCGAGCCGTCCAGCAGGGCCGACAGCGCGAGCAGCACGCCCGCGCTCCCGGTGGTGACGTCGGTCGACAGCCGCAGCAGCTGGTTGCCCGGGAAGGCCAGGCCGCCGCGAAACGGGATGGCGTGCCAGGCCAGGCGCGCCAGGTGCAGGTCGATGGCCGAGCGAACCCGCTCCGAGGGCGAAGCGGTGAACGACAGCGCCGCCAGCAGCCCCGCGCGGCCGTGCAGCAGGCCGGGCTGGATCACGAACTCGCCGCGGCACGCCTCGCGCAGCGCGGGCAGACTCGAACACGCCAAAGCGGAGGGCGAAACCCGCGCCAGCTGCTCCAGCACCATCAAGATCCCCGCGCTGCCGATCCCCGCATACGGCAGCGTCCGACGCTCGCCGTCGCGGACTTGCAGGGAGCCGTCGTCCGCCGTGGCGCATTCTTCGAGGTCGCGGCGCAGCGCTTGGTCCGCGAACGACAGCCACGCGGGCTCACCGGTCCGCTCGTACAGCCGGATGAACAGCAACGCCGGCCCCGACCACCCGCTCAGCAGCCCCGCCCGCGCGAAGTTCCCCAGCGGCGCGGCTGTCTCCAACGTCTCGGCGAGCCGCACGGCGGTGGCCAGCGCCTGCCGCCCGTACTCGTTGTCGCCGCGCGAAGTCGCGAAGTGCAGCTGCGTCAAGGCAATCCCGGCGAGCCCACCATCGAACGCGTGGTCAGTGGTCTGGTCCACCAGTGCCCGTGACGCGGCCAGCACCCCCGAGGCCGCGTCGCGGTGGCCGAAGTGCTCGAGCACGTACGCGATCCCGTGGCTGCCGTCGAAGAACCCAGGCCGCGCGGGCGGTTCGCGGCGCACGGCGTCGAGCAGCCACTGCTCGTGCTCCGGGAACCGCCCGGCCCCGGCCACATCCAGCGCCCACAGCACACCTGCCGCGCCGAAGCCGAAACACGCGCCGCCCACCCGGAACTGCTCGATGTCGCCCGGGAACAACCGGTCCAGTCGCGACGGGGTGGCCGAAGCCAGCACACCCTCCACGATCTGCTTGCGCACCAGCGTCCAGTCGGGCCGCTCTTCGTCGAGCTCGGTGAGACCCCCGACCCGGTCGTCGCCCAGCACCCGCACCAGCTCGTCCGCGTACCCGTCGGCCAGCCCGAACCGGCGCTGCGCGAACTCCGCCGCACCCCGCAGCTTCGCCGGCGCCAGCTCCAGCAGCGTCGCCAACGGCAGGAACAGCCACAGCCGCAGCATCGCCAGCGCGTACCGGTCGATGTCGAACCCGTGCCGGTCGGCCGGCGCGCGGAATCCGGGCGCTCCCAACGCCGGCCGCGAACCCGAAGCGACGTCGAACGCCATCTCGAAGTCGATCAGCGACACCGTGTCGTCGTCGGCCACCAGCACGTTCAGGGCGTGCAGGTCACCGAACACCACCCCGCGTTCGTGCAGGTCGGCGACGATCCGCTCCACCTGTGCGAGCACTCCCAGCGCCCGATCGCGGTACGCCAGCAGGTCGGCCTCGGTGCTGTCGCGGCGGGTGAGCGGGTAGTGCAGCGCGAGCCAGCTGCCCAGCGACGTCCCCGGCATCCGCTGCATCGCCAGGTAGTGGTGCTCCCACACGGTGAAGCGCTCGTACGCGTCCGGAACGCCCGGAACGTCCGCCAGCCGCTGGAGAACCTCGTGTTCGCGCTGCAACCGTTCGACGGCGTCGACCAGTTCGCGGTCCAGCCCGGCGTGGGGCCGGGCCTCCTTGAGCACGACCTCCGCCCCGTCCGCCTTGCGCTCGGCGACGTACACGCCGCCGCCGTTGGAGAAGTGCAGGGAGCTCGTCACGCGGTAGGGGAACTGCCCCGGATCGCCGCCTTTGCGCGTTGCGAGGCTCGCGTCCAGGCACGCCGGAATCTTCACCCAATCGGGTACCGAGAAAACGGGCTCACGCCGGTCGGGCACGGGTGTACCGTCGGGTTTGCGGATCGCGAGCACTCGTGTGCCGTCGTGTTCCACCCATTGTTCGGCGAATCCGCCATAACGTACGTATAACGGCCCAGATTCGTAGCGAAGGTCGCTGAGCACATAAGCGCCGTGTTCGCCACTCAGCCGCTCGGAAAGATCTTGAAGAACCTGTGTAAGTTCGCACTCGTCGAGCGGATAAAGCGTGATCAACTTGCCGCTTCCGTCGCGAGGTGCATATTTCGAATTCCGCGCCAGCAGGATGGTCCGGGACCGCAGGTGCTTGAACGCCACGCGACGGTCCACGCAGTACTCGTGCACCGCTGCCAGCACGTGGTCCGCATTGTCCATTCCGGCCGAAACGTGGACCTTCCAGCCTTGTTCGGGCAGGTCAACGCCCCGCGGGTGCAGCACGCGCCAGATGCCGCGCGTGCCCACCGTCCACATCGGTCCCGGCGCCGGCAGTCCGGCGGCGAAGTCGTCGGCGGCTGCTCCGGTTTCGCGTTGTTCGTCGAAGAACAGCGGATCCGCGAAGCAGAACGCTTCATACCGCATGTCCATGAAACCGCACCCTCCGCGTACTTCCGCACTCCCTGACGAGGAATATTCCCGCACGCCGGAGGTGTAAAGGCCAATCCGCCAACCCGGGGGTTCGGCTGGGCTGATCAGGGTAGACAGAAGTGCCGCCGAAGTCCGAAACCGGGGACCCTGTGTGATTTCACGGATTACTCGACCACTCGGTCGTGGTGTAACGCCCGGCTCGTCGCATTGTTCATGCAGGTCCGGCGAAGTGCGGCATACTCTGCCGATCGTTACCGATCCGACCACAGTCACGGCCGAATGGCTTCGTGGCGGCGGTTACGTGCCGCGTGGGGGTCGGCCTACTTTTGGCCGGATCAGTAACTGTACCGCGAAATTGGCAGAATGCCATCAACGGATTCCGGTGCCCGATTCCGACGGCCGCGTGGAGCTGGGGAACGGCTCAGTCCACAGGAGACCGCCGGTCGTGGCGCCGGCCACGTCGGCGGCCCTCGGCGAACAGCCCCGGAAACGCCAGCGGGTACGTTGTGGCCAGCGCGGCAGAAGGAGGAACGGGTGATTCTCGGTTTCGCGGTGGCGGTGGCGGTGTGCGCACTGCTGGTCGCGCTGTGGAGCTTCCTGCAGGCCGCGCGCAAGCGCCTGCCGGACACCCCGCTGCTCGTCGCGCTCGGTGTGGTCGAGGTGCTGCTCGTCGCCCAGCTCGTGGTCGGCATCGTGCTGCTCGCGAGCGGTGAGAAGCCCGGCAGCCTCGCCACGTTCCTGGCCTACCTGATCGGCTGCCTGGTCGTGCTGCCGGTCGGCGCGGTGTGGGCGCTGGCCGAGCGGAGCCGGTCGAGCACGGTCGTGCTCGGCATCGCCTGCCTGGCCATCCCGGTGATGGTGCTGCGACTGAACGAGGTGTGGAGTGGAGCAAGCGCGTAAGACGGCCACGGGCCCGGGCCGGGTGCTGGTCGCGGTGTACGCGATCTTCGCGCTGGCCGCGACCTCGCGCGCCGGCGTCCAGATCGGCACGAAGTTCCACGAAGCGCCGCTGGCCTACGTGCTCTCGGCCTTCGCCGCCGTCGTCTACCTCCTCGCGACCTTCGCCCTCGCCAAAGGCGGCGAACGCTGGTGGCGGGTCGCGCTCGTGGCGTGCAGCGTCGAGTTCCTCGGGGTGCTGACGATCGGCACCCTCAGCATCTTCGACCGTCAGGCCTTCCCCGACGCCACGGTGTGGTCGGTCTACGGCCAGGGTTACGTCTTCATCCCGCTCGTGCTGCCGCTGGTCGGCCTGTACTGGCTGTGGCGGACCGCGCCCAAGCGCGTCTCGGCCTGATCTGCCGGGAAGGGTCACCGGCCTCCTGTGGTTACTCGAGAGAGAAGCCACTGCGGAACGAGGAGACCATGGCCCAGCCCACGCAGAAGATCCCCGGCCCCGACCACCCGATCACCGTCGAGGTCAACCCGGCGCGTGTGGTCGTGAAGCTCGGCGACGCGGTCATCGCCGACACGACCCGTGCGCAGGTCCTGCGCGAGTCCACCTACCCGGCCGTGCAGTACATCCCACGCGAGGACGTCGACTTCACGGCGCTCTCGCGCACCGAGCACCACACGTACTGCCCCTACAAGGGCGACGCGTCGTACTACTCCCTCACTCCCGCCGGCGCGCGAGGTGACAACGCCGTCTGGACGTACGAGGAGCCCTACGACGCGGTGTCCCCGATCAAGGACCACGTCGCGTTCTACGCCGACCGCGTCTCGATCGAGGAACTGCCCGCCTGACCCACGAAAAAGCCGGGCGCGCCCCGGAAACGGAGCGCGCCCGGCACTAGGAATCAGCGAGTGACGGTCAGCTGAGCCGACCCGGTCACGCCGCCGCTGGTCACCGAGATCATCACGGTGCCCGCTCGACGCGCCGTGACCTTCCCAGTCGCCGCGTCCACGGAAGCGACACGAGAGTCACTCGACGACCACACGTGCGAGGCCGGATCGGCGATCGGCATCGTGGCGGCCGGGAGGTTGTCCCCGCCCACCTCGGCGCCGGTGGCCGAGGCGACCGCCGAGCCGCCCACGCGCAACGAAGGCACCGTCACCGCGATCGACGAGAGCACCGGCTCCACCGAGAACTGCACGTCACCACGAGCGGTGTGCAGCAGCACGAAGTGGTAGATGCCGCCCTCGTCCGAAGGCGCGTACGCCGGCATGCCGAGGTCCGCGATCGTCAGCTGCGGGATACCGCCGGCGGCCGGCGACGTCGGGTTGCCCAGCGGGTCGATGACCTGGTCGGCGAACCCGCGCGCATGGCCGTAGAGCATCACCACGTGCTTGTCCGGGTGCGTCTGCTGGTAGCGCTGCACCAGCCGCACGTACATGCGCGCTTCCCACCGGTCGCTGAACTGGCTGTTGGCCACCGGGTGCGGGTCGTACGCCGGCATGTGCGTGGTCACCAGCACGGTCTGCGACGAGGCGTCCGTGAGCTGCTTGACCAGCCACGGGTACTGCGCCTCGGCGGGCGACTGGAACGCGTCCGACGACTGCAGGCTGCCGTGCGCGTTGTCGGTGACGATGACCTGCGCGTCGCCGGCCTTGTACTGGTAGTGCGTGGCGCCGAAGACCTGGGCGAAGTTGCCGTTCTCCGGCAGCACGCCCTGGCTGATCTCGTGGTTGCCCACCACGTCGTGGTACGGCACGCCCAGCGCGGCGATCTTCTGCTGCGCGTACTGCAGGTCGGCGACCGCGCCGTCGTCCGACATGTCACCCAGCGCCTGCACCGAAGACGGCCGAGCCTGCGAAGGCAACATCGGCAGCCGGCCCTTGATGGTGTCCATGACGTTCGAAGAAGCCGAACCCGGGTCGCTCGCCACCATGTGCGCGTCGTCGCCCAGCAGCATCGTCGAGCCCGAACGCGAGAAGTCCGCGGCGTTCTCCGAGAACTTCAGCCACGACGGGTTCTGCGGAATCGCCTGGTACGGCGGCGCGACCAGCGGGCGCGGTGAGTACAGCGCCTGCAGACCGCTCACGTTCAGCGTGCCCGACGTCGTCTGGCTCGGGTTGATCGTGAGGAAGTCGACGAAGCTGATCCGCAGCGGGAAGTTCAGCCCCGGCGGCAGCGTCGCGATGGCCAGGCGCCAGTCCTGCCACGTCACCGTGGTCGGGTACAGCGTGGTGGTGGCGCCGTCGATGCCGATGTACGACTCGGCGAGCTGGATGCCGGTGCCGTCGCCCTTCACCCACACGCCGATGCCGGTCGGGTTCTGGCCGCTGGTGTTGGCGCCGGCCGTGATCGTGGACTTCGGCGACAGCACGAGCTGCTTCACGCCGGAGCCCGCGGGCATCGTGTACGTCAGCTGCGTCGAGGCCGAAGCTGTCGATCCCGGCGGGACGACGCCCGGCGCGGCGACCATCGTGGCCGGCTGGCCCGTGGTGTTGCGCAGGCTCCACGCATCCGGGTCGCTGAAGTCGTTGAGGTCCTGCGACACGCTGCCGATGGCCACGGTCGCGGTCGCTGTGGTGCCGCCGACCTTCGCCGTCACCTTCTCCAGGCCCGAGTTCACTGCGTCCGCCGTGAAGACACCGGACTTGTCGATGCTGCCGAGCGACGCGTCGCTCACCGACCACGAAGCCGCAGCGGCGGGGATGGCGACCGCGGTGCCCGTGGACGTCGAGCCGGACAGAGTGAACGTCTGCGTGCCACCGTTGTTCAGGTCCGGGTCGGTCGGGGAGATCTGCAGCGACCCGAGCCGGTCGACGACCCGCAGCGGCTGCACGGAGACCGCGATGCCCGCGCGCGCGATCAGTACGCCGGTGCCCGCGTGGCCCGCGGTGAACTGGCCGTCCTTCCACGAACCGAGCGTCGAGGGCACGACCTGCACGGACGCCTTCTCGCGCGCGGGGTTGCCGAGCGAGTCGAGGCCGAACGCGGGGACCGGCACGGTCGCGCCGGGCACCGTGTCCACGCCCTTGCCGCCGTTCACGACCATCGTGCGCGCGAAGCCGGGAGCCTGCTCGGTCGAGTAGAGGAACAGGCCGTTGGCGACGGGCCGCTCGTGGCCGTCCGACGGGTTGTTCATCACCGAAACGGCGGGGTCACCCGGCTTGCGGGCGGCCATCTCGGTGGAGCCGCCGCCGTCGAAGAGCACGGCGTTGTACACGCCGTGGGCCACCATGTAGCCCGCGACCTGCGCCGGTGTCACGCCCAGCGCCGCGCTGGCGCCGAGGCGCCCGTCGAGCGTGGCGATGATCGTGTGCTTGCCGTCCTTGCTCACGCCGACCACGGTCTCGGGGTTGACGCCGCCCGGCGGGTTGCCGGTGGGGTCGTTGTAGACCGCGCCGTCCCTGACCAGCATGGTCGAGCCGGACAGCAGCTGCTTGAGGCCGCCGGTGTCGGCCGTGACCGAGACCGAGTCTCCACTGTGGACGGTGCTCGACAGCCACGTGCCGCCCGCGCCGCCGCCGAGGAGGCCGAGCTGGCCCTTCGTCAGGGCCGGCGCCGCGGTGACGCCCGTCTGCACGGAGTCGACGACGAACGTGCCCGTCTTCGTCTCGTGCCCGAGCACGAGCGTGCTCGCCGGGAGAGCCGTCGCGCCGCCGAGGTCGGGGGTGATCTCGGTGATGCTGCCGGACGCGACGTCGTTGACAACGTTGACAGAGGTCAGGGGAGTGCTCGCGGCACCGTCGGTGATCGACCCGGAGAACGTCTGCGGGCCGAGCACCATCGTGCCGTCGGCGCGCACACCGAGCTGCGCGTTGAAGTTCGGGCGCGGGCTCTTGAGCAGCTTGCCGTTCGTGATCACGCCGCCGAGCGGGCGGCCGCTGGCGTTGATCTCGAAGAAGTCGCCGTTGACGCCGGCCACCGCGTGGGTGCGGGCGGCCATCGAGCTCACCGTCTCGTCGGCCGGATTGGTGATCACGTCGCCGGCTTCGACCACGCCGAGGCGTACGTTCGGGTCGCCGAGGTTCACGTCGAGCACCTGGGTGTGCTGGCGGCCGCCGACGGTGTCGTAGGTCTCGGAGTACTGGGTCACGCCGCGCGTGACGGTCACCGGCGTCGTCTTCGTCTGGTCGACGACGAGGCTCCAGTTCGCGGGAGTGGCCGGCAGCCACGGCTTGGGTGCCGAGGCCTCCGCCGTTCCGGTGGCCCCGAAGGTGACCACGCTTCCCGCGAGCAGAGCGGCCACCACCGCGCTGCTTCTTCGACTGCGTTTCAAGACAGCTCCTCGTTCCGGTGCACAGGGATGTGCGCACGTCACCCCAGCACCGCCTCGTGAAAACAAGATGTCCCGTCGTCGGCGCGCAGGGGTGCGGCAGGGAACGGGCGGTGCCGATCCGGGCGAAACGCCGCGTGCGTTGTGCCACACCAGGCCGGATAGCGCAAGTAACACCGATCCGTACCCGTGTTACCCACGTCATATCGTTGATACGGGAATGCTCTAGCGCGGATACGGGTTGAGCTGTAACGTCAGTATCAACAGAGCGGAACACGGATACGGGAGAACGAAATGACCAGCACTGAGACCACCACCCCGCGCGTCGCGATCGTCACCGGCGGTTCGGGAGGGATCGGCCGGGCCGTGGCCAAGAAGCTGGCCGCTGACGGCATGCAGGTGCTCGTGCACTACTCGGGCGGCAAGGAGCGCGCCGACGCGGTGGTCGAGGAGATCGTCGCCGCCGGCGGGGTGGCGAGCGTGGGCAAGGCCGACGTGGCCGACGAGCACGAGGTCGCGCAGCTGTTCGACGAGGCCGAGAAGCGCTACGGCGGCATCGACGTGGTCGTGCACACGGCCGGGATCATGCCGCTCTCGCCGCTGATCGACCTGGAGCTCGACGAGCTCGACCGCATCCACCGCGTCAACGTCCGCGGCACGTTCGCGGTCGACCGGGAGGCCCTGCGCCGGCTGCGCGCGGGTGGCGCGCTGGTCAACATCTCCACGTCGGTGACGAAGCTGCAGCAGACCGGGTACAGCGCCTACGCCGCGTCCAAGGGCGCCGTCGAAGCGATGACCCTGATCCTGGCGCGCGAAATGCGCGGGCGTGACGTCACGGTCAACACCGTGTCGCCCGGCCCGACGGACACGCCACTGTTCACCGAGGGCAAGTCGCAGGAGCTCATCGACCGCATCGCGCAGCAGACGCCGGCCGAGCGCATCGGTCGCCCCGAGGACATCGCCGAGGTCGCCGCGTTCCTCGCGGGCCCGGGCCGCTGGGTCAACGGCCAGATCATCCACACCAACGGTGGAGCCATCTGAGCCACCCCCGGTCCACCCTGCTGCTCCGAAGGAGAACTCCCATGTCCCAGACCATCGTCATCACCGGTGCTTCCAGCGGCTTCGGCGCCCTCACCGCCCGCGCGCTGGCCGACCAGGGCCACACCGTCTACGCCGGCATGCGCGAGACGGCCGGCCGCAACGCCCCGCAGGTCCAGGCCGTCGCCGACTACTCGAAGGAGCACGATGTCGACCTGCGTGCCATCGAGCTGGACGTGAACTCGCAGGACTCCATCGACGCGGCTGTCGCACGGATCGAGGCCGACAGAGGCACCATCGACGTGCTGATCCACAACGCCGGCCACATGGTCACCGGCCCGGCCGAGGCCTTCACGCCGGAACAGCTCGCCCAGCTCTACGACGTGAACGTGCTCAGCACCCAGCGCGTGAACCGCGCCGTGCTGCCCGGCATGCGCCGCCGTGGCGAGGGCCTGGTCGTGTGGGTCTCCAGCTCCAGCGTCAAGGGCGGCACCCCGCCGTACCTCGCGCCGTACTTCGCCGCGAAGGCCGGCATGGACGCGCTCGCCGTCAGCTACTCGACCGAGCTGACCCGGTGGGGCATCGAGACGTCGATCGTGGTCCCCGGCGCGTTCACCTCGGGCACCAACCACTTCGCCCACTCGGGCCGCCCGGCCGACGACGCCGTGGTCGCCGACTACGAGACCAAGTACGCCGGCCTGATGGAGCAGGTCTCGGGCAAGCTCGCCGCCCTGGAGCCGGCCGACGCCGACGTCTCCTCGGTCGCCGCCGAGATCGCCGGCATCGTCGCCCTGCCCCGCGGCGAACGTCCGTACCGCGTGATCATCGACCCGTCCGACGACGGTTCGGCCGAGGTTTCGGCGGTCGCCGACCGCATCCACCGCGAGTTCTACGAGCGCATCGACCTGGCGGATCTGCTCACGATCCGGAAGTGACCGTCCGGAAGGGACCGTGCACAAGGGAGGGAAGCTCCGGCTTCCCTCCCTTCGCCGTACCTACTTCAGCCGGATGACGATTCCCGTCAGTCCGCTCAGGACGCTCGCCACGCCCGCCCGCACGGCCGCCGCCGCCCGGGCCGGGGTGAAGGACCCCGGGTCGTCGCCTGTGGCGGTGATGAGGCCGGCGCCGCGGTAGGTGGCGCCCGGCCAGTTGGCGGCGGTGACGTTGGCGGTCGGTTCCGCGATTTCCGCGCCGAGCACCAGGAACTGCCGGTCGAGGTGGCTGGCGGTGACCACGGTGATCGCGTCGACGAGTTCGCTGCCGGCCGTGATGATGAGGTCCGGGGCGAGGTTCATGGCCTCGACGATGCTGTCGGTGTGGCGGCCGGGATCGTCGGCCGTGACGACCTTGAGGCTCACCTGCTCTTGCTCGGCCCAGTCCTTGACCGCGCCGACCAGGGTTTTCGTCTGCGGGTCGTCGCCGGTGGTCAGGAGCACCACGCGGTAGCCCGGCGCCGGGTGCACGGCGTCCCACGAACCCGGCCGCGGGGTGATCGTCGCTTCCGGAGTCGGTGGCGTACTGGTGAATCCCTGACCGAGCACGCCGACGGCGGTGGGCGCGGGGTGTGGTCCCGACCAATCGTCGGTGGCGCCGCACCCGCTCAGGAGCACTGCGGTGAGTGCACCGACGACCACGAATCGTGAACGCAAGCCGGATCGTCCTTTCAGGGCAGTGGTGCGTGGATCGGTCTCCTTCCTACCTGATCGCCACCGATTTCCGGTGCGTCGCTTTCTTCCGTCGGAATCCGGTCGCTGCCTGTTCGCCCGCGCTCCTCCGGTTGTTCGCTTGCGCCCAGCAAAGTGCGGGCGAGCAACCGGAAAGAGGAAGTCCATGCCCCGCCCCCTCAGACGTTTCGCCCGCCTGGCAACAGTTTTCGCGTTCGCCGCGCTGGCGGTTATTCTCGGCACCTCGACCGCGTCCGCGCACGGGTTCTCGTCGGTCGTCTACGCCGACGTCACGTCACCTGGGTCAGGACAAGTGCGTGCGGAGCTCGGCCTCGAGTACGACCTACTGGTCGTCTCCGTCGCCGACGCCGAGCACGACGACCCGCTGTTCAAGCAGGGCACTGCTGCGTTCGACGCACACGATTCCGCCGCACAGGCGAAAGCGCTCGAAGACCATTCGGCCGCCGTGATCAAGTACGTGACGGAACGCTTCCACGTGACCACGGAAAGTCCCTGCGCCCCAACGAAAGACGGCGGATTCCGCATGGAGCAGCGGGAAGGTGTGCCCTACGCGCTGCTGGACCTCGACTACCGCTGTCAAAGCGCCGATGCCCACGAGGTGCGCAGCGCGCTGTTCCCCGATACCGAGGGTTACGTCCGCGACACCAAGACCGTCGTCACCTACGACCTCGACCTGACCTCGGGCAGCGCCGCCCTCGACGCGCACCAGCCGTCGTTCTCCACGCAGCAGTCGTTCGGTGAGCGGTTCTGGGAGTTCTTCCGGCTCGGCGCGGAACACCTGCTCACTGGTCTCGACCACATCCTCTTCCTGCTCGCGCTCATCGCCGGCTCCCGGCGCCTGCGCGAGATCGTGCTGGCGGCGACCACGTTCACGCTGGCCCACTCCGTCACGTTCGTGCTGGCCGCGCTGGGGCTGGTGACGGTGCCGGCCGCGATCATCGAGCCCCTCATCGCCCTCTCGATCGCCGTGGTCGCGGCCTGGCCGCTGTGGCGGCTGTGGCGGCGCAAGGTCAACGGCATCGAGGACGACCTCACCGGTGAAGGCCACTTCAGCCTCGACCGCACCGGGTGGATCCGGCTCGCCGTGGTGTTCTGCTTCGGCCTCTGCCACGGCCTGGGGTTCGCTTCGGCCCTGGGTATCGACACCGCGTGGTCTTGGACACTTCTGTGGTCGCTGCTCGTGTTCAACGTCGGCATCGAGACGGTGCAGCTGGCGATCATCGCGATCGTTTTCCCGCTTCTCGTGCTGATCCGCCGCCGTGCGACCTTCGCTCCACAGTGGACGACCGGGGTCATCGCGGCGGCCGTTTCAGTGATGGGGCTCACCTGGTTCGTGGAGCGCATCGCGGCGGGCTGACCACGTAATTCCTGGGCGGGCCACCCGTCCTTCCGACGAAGTTCACCTAACGCACATCATGGGCGGAAACGCTACCAATCGGTCTTCCCGACCCATTTACCCGAAAGGGAAAGCACATCCGATGAAACCTTCCAGATCCGGGCGGAACCTCGCCTTCGGTGTCGCGACGGTGGGCGTGAGCCTCATGCTGGCGTTCGGCAACGGTTCGGCGACTGCCGCCACGTGGACGCCGACCCCGCCGGCCAAGGCGAACACCATCGTTCTCGGTGTCGGTGCCAAGGAATCGCAGCGCGTGCTGTCGTGGTACACCGCGACCAACGCCGACCAGACGGTCGAGCTGGTGCCGACCAACTGGCTCAACCACGGCAATTTCCCCACCAACGCCAAGAAGTTCTCGGCGGTCATTGGCAGCAACGCGGTCAACGGCGGGTTCAACGCGCACGCCACGCTCGACGGCTTGCAGCAGAACACGGCGTACTCCTACCGCATCGGCAACGGTGACGGCTGGTCGCCGACGTACTCCTTCAAGACGCAGTCCTTCAAGGGCGACTTCGACTTCCTGTTCTTCGGTGACCCGCAGATCGGTTCGTCGGGTGACGTCGCGAAGGACGGGGCCGGCTGGGCCGACACCCTGAACGTGTCGCTGGCCGCCAACCCGAAGGCCGAGCTCCTCGTGTCGGGTGGCGACCAGGTCGAGTCCGCCAATGTCGAGGCGGACTGGGACGCGTTCCTCGGCTCGGACAAGCTGCGCCAGTACCCGTGGGCCGCCACCATCGGCAACCACGACGTCGGCGGCAAGGCCTACGAGCAGCACTTCTGGACGCCGAACACCGACCGTTCGACGCCGTTCTACAACGGCTCGCAGAACACGAACTCCGGTGGCGACTACTGGTACACCTACAAGGGTGTGCTGTTCATCGACCTGAACAGCAACGCCTACGCCAACAACGCGGACGAGGCGCACATCGCCTACGTCACCGACGTGATCAAGAAGCACGGCGGCGAGGCCAAGTACACGGTGCTCGTGTACCACCACGCGATCTACTCGCCGGCGGACCACGCCAACGACGGTGACAACCAGCTGCGCCGCCAGGACTTCCCGACGGCGTTCTCCAACCTGGGTGTCGACCTGGTTCTGCAGGGTCACGACCACAGCTACTCGCGCAGCTACGTGATCAAGAACGGCAAGAAGGCCAACCCGGCCGAGCAGCCGGGCGCCACGCAGGTCCAGCAGGGCCCGGGCGGCGTCGTCTACGTGACGGCGAACTCCGCGTCGGGGTCGAAGTACTACGACCTCACCGACCCGGACACCACGAAGGACCCGAACTACGGCGCCGACCCGCTGAACCCGGACAACCACTGGGCCAACTCGGTCGAGAACCAGGAGCACGTGCGCACCTACGTGAAGGTCCAGGTGCGAGACGACAAGCTCGAGGTTCAGCAAGTCCGCAGCGGTACCTGTGCCGCTCCGAACGCGGCCGTCGAGCGCGGCAACGTCAAGTGGTGCGGCCCGGACGAGGGCGCTTCGCCCGCGGGCAAGGTCGGTTCCTTTGTCGACCAGGTCGTCATCCACACCAAGGATGACAACGGCCACGGTCACAACGGCGGGGGCAGCGGCAACGGCGGCCACGGCAACGACGGTCACGGTCACGACGACCACGACGGTCCGCACTGGCTGAGCCAGACGCTCGGCACGCTCGGCTCCACGCTCACCGCGTTGAGCTGACTCGCCTGATCCACCAGGCAGGGGCGGGTGCTCGCCGGCACCCGCCCCTGCTGCTCACTCCGTTCTGCCCACCTGCCCGAGGACTGCACATGCGTTCCACGCTCACCCGCGCGCTCGCCGCCGTGCTGCTCGCCGCCGGGTTCGCCGCCACCACGGCGCTGCCGGCCGCCGCGCAGGACACCGCTTCTCAAGACACGGCTTCTCAGGACACCGCGCCCTGGGCCGTCAGCACCGCGGACAACGAGTTCGGTGCCGATCGCGTCAACTACAGCTACACCGCCCAAGCGGGGGAGCAGGTGCACGACGGCCTCAAGGTCGTCAACAACGGCACCGCGCCGCTGGAGCTGGCCGTGTACACCGCGGACGCGTTCACCCGGCCCGACGGGCAGGTCGATCTCCTCGCGCGCGACAAGAAGTCGGTCGGCGTCGGCGCGTGGGTGCGCGCGGCGAGCGACCACGTGAAGCTGGGGCCCGGCGAATCGGCCGACGTGCCCTTCACCGTCGCCGTTCCCGCCGCCACCTTGGCCGGTGACTTCCTAGGCGGCATCGTCACGTCGGTGCAGCAAGGCGCTGTCGAGCGCCGCCTCGGCATCCGCATCCGCCTGCGCGTGGGCGGTGACCTGGCGCCCGCGCTGTCCGTCGAGGACGCGCGCGTCGACTACTCAGGCACGGCGAACCCGTTCGGCACGGGTGACGCCACGCTGTCCTACACCGTGCACAACACCGGTAACGCCATCGCCGCCGCGCGGCAGAGCGCGTCGGTCTCCAGCTTGTTCGGCGCCTGGACCACCCCGGCCGCCGCGATCCCGGACTCGCCGCAGCTACTGCCGGGGGAGACGTGGCAGGTTTCGGTGCCCGTCCACGGTGTGGTTCCGGGGGTGCGCGTGGCCGCCGACGTCTTGATCACGCCGCTGCTCCCGGACGCGTCCGGCTCCGTCGCGCCGCTCGCCGTGGTGACGGGCTCGGCCGGTGGCTGGGCGGTTCCGTGGACGTTGCTGGTCGTGCTGGTTTTGCTGGTGCTCGTTGTTGTTTTCGTGGTTCGGCGGCTGTGCAAGCGCCGGGCGGGCGACGAGGGGAGCCCGGCTGAGCTCCCCTCTGAAACGCCCGAAACCGTGACGCTCGACAGTGCTGAATCCAAGAAGGCCGAGTCCGAAACCGCTCAGTCCGAAACCCCTGTGTCCGAAACCCCTGTGTCCTAAAGGTTCGGATGCCGCTGCGCCCACGGCGCGACGGCTTCGAACGCGTTCGCCGCCGAGAACACCGCCTCGTCGTGGTAGGGCTTGCCGACGATCTGCAGCCCCGTCGGCACGCCCGACGAGCTGACGCCCGACGGCACGGTGAGCACCGGGAGCTGGCTCAGCAGGTTGAACGGGTAGGTCAGCGCCCACGCGAGATAAGCGTCGACCGGTTTTCCGTTGACGGTGAAGGACTTGTCGTCGTTCTGGTGGTTCGCGGCCAGCGCGGGCACGGCTTGGGTCGGGCACACCATCAGGTCGTAGTCCGCGAAGACGGCTGACAGCTTCGTCCACATCTGCGTGCGCACGAGCTCCGTCTTCTTCACCCGCACGTGGTCGAGCTGCCGGCCCTGCAGGATCAGGTGGCGCACGAACGGGTCCATTTTGTACTGCCACTGCGGGATGTGGTCCCCGGCGATCGCCGCGAACAGCCCCTGCCAGTGCGTGACCCAGGCGTCGTAGCTGCTCTCGTTCCAGCCGAGATCCACCTGCTCCACCACGGCACCGGCCTCGGCCAGCTTCGCGACGGCTTCCTCCGTTTTCCGCGCCACCTCGGTGTCGACCTCGACGTAACCCAGGTCCGGCGAGTACGCGATGCGCAGGCCGGCTACAGAGCCGGGACCAGTGGGAATCGTCACGCGCTCGCGCAGCGTCGTGATGTCGTCCGGGTGCTGCCCGGAGACCACGTTCTGCGCGAGCGCCACGTCGCCGACCGTCCGGCCGAGCACGCCGACGTGCACGATGGCCTCGAACATCGTGTCCAGCAGCGCCGAGGGGTTGCGCCCGAACGGAGCCTTGTACCCGACGATCCCGCACGACGACGCGGGCATGCGCAGCGAGCCGCCGCCGTCGTCACCCCCGGCGAGCACGGCCATGCCGGTCGCGACGGCGACGGACGACCCGCCCGACGAGCCGCCGCTGCTGAAGTCGAGGTTCCACGGGTTGCGGGTGATGCCGTAGAGCGGGCTGTGGCAGTGGCCGCAGTGGGCGAACTCCGGCGTGGTGGTGCGGATGTGCATGATGGCGCCGGCGTCGAACATGCGCTGCATGGCCGGCAGTGTGTGGTCGGCCTCGACGCCTTCGAAGATCTTGGAGCCCCCCGAAGTCGTCACGCCCTTCACGGGGTGCAGTTCCTTGACGGCGAAGGGAATTCCTTCGAGCGGGCGCGCGCTTCCGTCGCGGTAACGCTGGTCGGCGTCGGCCGCCTGCTGCCGGGCTTGGTCGTAGAACCGGTTGGTGATGGCGTTGACGTGCGGGTTGACCTCTTCGCAGCGGTCGATCACGGCGGCCATGAGCTCGCTGGGCGCGAGGGTGCGATCCTTGAACCGGCGGAGGGCTTCTTCGGCGGGCAGGTAACAGAGGGACTCGTCAACAGCGGCGGGGCTGCTCATCGCGGTGCCCTTCCTGTTCGGCTGGTGGGCTTGTTCGAAGGTAGGACAACCGGCGCCATGACACAAGGTGTCCTATCGTCAACGGTGTATCATTATGAGACAATGACTGGGTGAGAGGCTGCGACACGTGAGGACCCTGCGGATGCTGCGCCAGGAACGCGGCTGGACGCTCGACGAGCTCGCCCGCCGGACGGGCCTCACCAAGTCGTATCTGTCCAAAGTGGAGCGAGGGAACAGCACGCCCTCCATCGCCGTGGCGATCGGCCTCGCGGAGACCCTCGGCGTCGACGTCACCCAGCTCTTCGGCGACGCGCAGGACAGCGCCAACCTCGAAGTCCGCCGCGTCGGCACCGCTGCGGATCCGACTGTCCCCGACTCCGGCTCGAGCTTCGTGCACCTCGCCGGCGGTGTGGTCGGCAAGCAGATGCTGCCGTTCCTCATCTACCCGCCGACCACCGAGGTCGAGTGCCTCTACCGCGCCCACTCCGGCGACGAGTTGATCCTGGTTCGCTCCGGCGAGATCGAGATGCGCTTCCCGGACCGCACGGAACGCCTGTCCGCCGGCGACTCGGTGTACTTCCGCGGCGGGATCCCCCACTACGTCAAGTCGATCAGCCCCGAGCCCGCGGAGGTGCTCGTGGTGATCGGGGCCCCGGAGGA
The DNA here is from genome assembly GCF_040607795.1 of Amycolatopsis sp. NPDC005232. Classification (NCBI taxonomy): domain Bacteria; kingdom Bacillati; phylum Actinomycetota; class Actinomycetes; order Pseudonocardiales; family Pseudonocardiaceae; genus Amycolatopsis; species Amycolatopsis sp. NPDC005232. Next base: position 114,060 of record NZ_JBEXHL010000012.1, read on the forward strand.
GCGAGCGTGACCAAGCGCGCGTTGGCGGTTCGGCACGTGGCTTTCGAGGACCTCGGTCTCCTGTCACCGCTGCTGCTCGCCCGCGGCTACACCGTCGACTACCTCGAAGCCGGCGTCGACCCGATCACGCCGGAGCTCCTGTCCGCCCCGGATGTCGTGGTCGTCCTCGGCGGCCCCATCGGCGTCGGCGACACCGCGTTGTACCCGTTCCTGCCGGACGAACTCACCTCGATCGCCACGCGGCTCTCGACCGGCCGCCCCACCCTGGGCATCTGCCTCGGTGCCCAGCTCATCGCCGCAGCCCTCGGCTCCGACGTCACTCCGACCGGCAAGAAGGAAATCGGCTACTCCCCGCTGGGCTTGACGCCCGCCGGCCGCGACTCGGTGCTGTCCCCTTTGGACGGTGTCCCCGTCCTCCACTGGCACGGCGACCAGTTCGCCATCCCCGCCGGCTCGACGACCCTTGCCGAAACCCCGGGCTTTCCCCGCCAGGCCTTCAGTCCCGCCCCGGGCACCCTCGCCCTCCAGTTCCACCTCGAAGCCGACCACACGCGCCTCGAACCCTGGCTCATCGGCCACACCTTCGAACTCGCCACCGCGGGCGTCGATCCCCGCACCCTCCGCGCCGACGCCGCCACCCACGGCCCAACGCTGGCCCGCGCGGCGCAAACGGTCTTCACGACGTGGCTCGACGAAGCCGAACAGGTGCTTTCCGCGTCCGCTTGAGGTTCGCTCCGCTGACCGGCGGCCGTCAGTCGGTGAAGGAGTCGAGGCGAAGCTCCCGGTTGAGCACCGCGCGCGCCACCCCGATCAGCGGCAGGTGCCGGCTGAACGCGTGTGCTCGCAGGCGCAGCAGCGCGTCGGCGAGACTGATCTGGAGCTGCGTCGCGAGCATCCCCGTGGCGATGTGGACGTCGTCGTAGTGCCCCGGGACGTCTTCGCGCGCCCAGTTCGCGACGGGGCTGATCGCGCCCGAGCTGTCCGTCAGCAACGCCGTGGTCGACAGGTCGGCCAGCGTCAGCGCGTTCGCCAGCTCTTCGGGCGACAGGGATCCGGGCCGGTGCCGGTACAGCCCGAGCGTGCCCAGTCGCACGGCGCCGGTCTGCAGCGGGAACGCGAACGCGGCGGCCGCGCCCGTCTCCGCCGCGCCGTCGGCGAAGCCCGGCCAGCGCCCCTCACCCGACGTCAGGTCGTCGACGAGCACCGGCTCGCCGGTGGTGAACGCCTCGACCGCGGGCCCGTCGCCGACCGTGTACTGCAGTTCTTCCAGCGATTCCGCCCAGTCGCCGCTGGCCGCGACGAGGTCCTGCGCCCGTCCGGCCGTGCGCAGCGAGATCACGGCCGCGTCCGCGTGGACCTCGCCCGCGGCCACTTCGCACACCGCACGCACCCATTCCGGCCGCTCACCGGCGTGTTCGATCAACGCGGCGACGAGCTGCCACAGCCGTTCCCGGCGTTGCTCGTCCACGGCTCCGACCTCCGCACTCGCCACCCGGGTCAGCCCGGCCTGTGCCCATTTTGGCGCACTCCGCCGACCGCTGCCGAGCTCACGGCGTTGCCGAGGTGGCGCTCGGCCGGTTTCAGGAGGACCGTTGGAGGTATGACCGCCCAGGACGGCACGGCGTCGTGCGACACCGCCGCACGAGGGATGCTCGTGCGCGTGCAGTTGCGGTCGGTTCTCCGCGAAGCGGTCGGCGTCCTCCAGGTGCAGTACGCGTGCACCGAGAACCAGGCCTCGGCCGACCTCCGCCACCACCACGACCACGACGCCGAAGCCGCGCGCGTCATCGCGGCGGTCGACGCCGACGCGCGCGGCCGCTCCGATCCGGACTGGGACTGACCCGGCCGAAATTGTCAGCCGTCTCCCGCGGAGGCGCTCGGCGCAACCCGATCCGCCACCCAGCTCGCCCGCACGCGTACGACAGGAGACAGGCGGAGTGGATGAGGAGACGAAAATGTCGGAAGAGATCGACGAGCTCGCCGAGGCCATGCACGGCCTCACCCGGGCCCTCGAGGACGACCGGCTCGAACCCGTTCTCTTCGAGGTGATCAGCGCCGAAGCTGTGCGCGCTGTGCCCGACGCCGACATGGCGAGCGTGACCGTGATCCGCTCGGGAAAGGGCGAAACGGCCGCGACCACCGATCCCCGCGCCGAACAGGCCGACGCCGCGCAGTACGCCGCCGGCGAAGGCCCTTGCCTGGAGGCCGCCGAAACCGGCGAGATCGTGCGCCTCTCGCTGCCCGCCGCGGACCGTCGCTGGCCCGAGTTCACCGACGTCGCCGCCGACCTCGGCATCGGCAGCTACCTCGCGGCCCCCCTGCGCGTCGACGAGGAGCTCTCCGGTGCGCTCAACCTCTTCGGCTTCGGTGACCACGGCTTCCGCGAGCTGGACGGCCAGCTGCTCAAGGTCTACGTCACGATGGTCGCCTTCGGCCTGCGCACACACCACCGCTACCGCGACGCGCGCGCCCGCGCCGAGCAGCTCGAACACGCCATGCAGACGCGCGCCGTGATCGAGCAGGCCAAGGGCATGCTCATGGCCATCCACCGCATCAACGCGAACGAAGCGATGCAGCGCCTCGTCGTCGAATCGCAGACGACCAACACCAAACTCCGCGACATCGCGACCCGCTTCGTGACGACGGTGTCCGACCGCTGATTCACTCCGCTGCGGCGGCCGGCGAAACCGGGCCGCACGGTCGACCGGACTATCCAAAGTAGTCAGAAGTCGCAACCGCTCCTCGGAGTCACTACCCGGCTCGGCGTGATGGGTGACGAGGGTCCGGTTCCCGTACCCAGGGGACAGCAGCCTCTCGTGCTCGGGATCAGGCATTGTTCGCACAGCACTCCGACGGCTCGACCACGGACGACGACACCGACCCGCGCGCCGGCTTTGGCCGCGTCACCGCTGGTCGAGCCGATCGGCGGCCGCTACTTCGAGGACGTCAACCAGGCACCGGTGGTCCCATCGCGCCCCACCGAGTTCGGTGTCCCCGGCGTCGCCGCGTACGCGCTGGACCCGGCCACTTCCGAACGCCGGTGGGATCTCGCGACGTCCATCGTGCGGTGACCTGCGACGGGTAGCGTGCCGCTCGTGGAACCCATCGCGATCCCCTTGGGCGGCCCGCGCGAGGAGCGCGCCGACGCGGCCCGCAACCGCGCGCACCTGATCGAGGTCGCGCGGGCGATGGTCGACGAACTCGGCGCCGACAAGGTCACGATGGACGGCCTCGCCGAACGTGCCGGCCTGGGCAAGGGCACCGTCTTCCGCCGCTTCGGCACGCGCGCGGGCATCTTCTTCGCGCTGCTCGACGTGGAGGAGACAGCGTTCCAGGAGCGGATCCTCAACGGCCCGCCCCCGCTGGGCCCGGGCGCGCCGGCCGTCGAACGCCTCGTCGCCTTCGGCCACGCGCGCATGGAGTTCCTCATCGAACGCACGGCGCTGGCCCGCGCGGCGCTCGACCCGGCGCAGCCGATCCCGGTTTCCGCGAGCCCGTCGCTGTTCCACGTGCAGGTGCTGCTGCGCGAGGCCTGCCCCGACGTCCCGGGGATCCGCGCGCTGGCCCTGCAGCTGACGGCCGCGCTGGAAGGCCCGCTCCTGCTGTACTTGCGCGCGCCAGACGGCGCCGCCCCCGCCACGATGCCGCGGGACCTCGCGGCCGGCTGGAAAACCCTCGTCGAACGCGTCTGCGGCTGATCTTCGCCGCGGGTGTTGCCGCCGTCACGTCTGCCGGTCGAAGCGGGGTATAGTCCGTTTATGGGTCTCAGGTCGAGGCCCGTTGCCGACACGAAAGGTGCGGACATGCCGCTGACCGGCGAATACGAGCCGAGCCCCTTCGACTTCAGCCGTGACCAGGCGGAGCTGATCGAGAAGTCCGGTGGCCAGGACGGCACGGACAACCAGGGCAAGCCCGTCATCGTGCTGACCTCGGTGGGCGCAAAGACCGGGAAGCTCCGCAAGACCCCGCTGATGCGCGTCGAGCACGACGGCGAGTACGCCGTGGTCGCCTCACTCGGCGGCGCGCCGAAGAACCCGGTCTGGTACTACAACGTCGTCGCGAACTCCCATGTCGAGCTCCAGGACGGCGCCGTCAAGAAGGACTACGAGGCCCGCGAAGTCCACGACGCCGAGTACGCCGCCTGGTTCGACCGCGCCGTCGAGGTGTGGCCCGACTACGCCGACTACCAGACCAAGACCACCCGCAAGATGCCGATCTTCGTCCTCAGCCCGATCGAGGCCTGAGCTCCCTCGACGCCGCGGCGAGGCCCCTGTCCCGGGCCCGCCGCGGCGTCTTGCGTTGGTGGCCGGAACTGCCCGTCGCACGGCACGTTCTGGACCATCGCCCGGGCAGCGGCGGCGGTTGGAACTCACGGGCCGGCGATCAGCGCCGGCCCGTGGAGTGTCTTGGGAGTGCCTTCGATGTCCTCAGCGTTGCCCAGCATCGCGTCCCCCGCTGTCGACCGGAAGCGGTGGTGGGGGCTGATCGTCCTCGCCGTGGCGCAACTGATGTTGTTGCTGGACACCACCGTCGTCAACGTCGCGCTCGCCCCGATCCAGCACGACCTCGCCTTCTCCCACGTCGGGCTTTCCTGGGTGGTCAACGGCTACACGCTCCCGTTCGGCGGCCTCCTGCTGCTGGGCGGGCGGATCGCCGACACGCTCGGGCGGCGCCGCGTGTTCCTGGCCGGGCTCGCGTTGTTCGCGGTGGCGTCGGCGATCGGCGGCGTGGCGGTGACGCCCGCGATGCTCGTCATCAGCCGCGTGCTGCAGGGCGTGGGCGGCGCGCTGGTGGCGCCCGCCGCGTTGTCGCTGGTCACGGTGCTGTTCACCGAACCCGCCGAACGCGCCCGCGCCCTGTCGACGTGGGGTGTGCTGCGCGGTTTGGGCGCCGCGCTCGGTGCGGTGCTGGGCGGGGTGCTGGTCACGTACTTGTCGTGGCGCTGGGTGTTTTTCGTCAACCTGCCGATCGCGGTGGTCGCGTTCGTGTGCGCGCCCGCGTTGGTGCCGGAAAGCCGGAGCCCGCGCCGCGGCCGCCCCGACATCGCGGGCGCCGTGCTCGCGACCGTGGGCCTGACACTGATCGTCTACGGGCTCCTCGCCTCGGCCGGCCGGTGGGCCGCGGTGGTGGGTGCCGTGCTGGTCCTCGCGTTCGGCTGGTGGCAGTCCAAGGCGAGCAACCCGTTGGTGCCACTGGGTTTCCTGCTGTCGCGCCGCCGCGCGATCGGCAACCTCGTGCTGCTGACGTTCAGCGCGGCCATGGGCGTGCTGTTCTTCACGATGGCGCTGTACCTGCAACAGGTCGCCGGCCTGAACGCCCTGTACTCCGGGTTGTCGTTCCTGCCGATCGGCCCGCTGTTCATGCTCACCGGCTGGCTCACGGCCCGCCTCATCCCGCGCATCGGGCAGCGCGCCGTCATGGTGCTAGGCCTGCTGCTGCTCACCGCTGCGTTCGTGATGTTCGCGGGCGTGGACGTTGGCGGTTCCTACGTGCGTGACGTTCTCATCGGCATGCTGCTCTTCCCGCTCGGCGCCGGCTTCGCGGTGATCTCCGGGATGATCGCCAGCGTCGACGGCACCACGGGTGCCGACGCGGGTACCGCCAGCGGCATCAACAACACCTCGCAGCAGATCGGCATGGCCCTGGGCCTGGCCACGCTGGTCGCCGTCGGCGACGCGCACACCCGTTCGCTGCTTTCGTCCGGGGCCGACAGCGCCCACGCCGCCGCGGGTGGCTACGCGCTGAGCTTCGCCGTCACCGCCGGCCTGATGGCCTTCACCGCGCTGGTCGCGGCCGTCTTCCTGCCGAAGCCGCGGCTAGCATCGAAACCGACCCTGAACGGAGGTGGCGGGTGAGCCCGTCGAACGGTGCGCGCCGGGTCGTGGTGCTGGCCTACGACGGCGTCCGGCTGCTCGACCTCACCGGGCCGCTGGAAGCCCTCACCACCGCCAACGACTTCGGCGCGCGCTACGACATCACCGTTGTCTCACCCGACGGCCGCCCCGCGGCGACTTCCAACGGCACCGCCCTCGCGGTCGACGGCCGCATCGCCGACGTCACCGGCTCCTGCGACGTCCTCCTTGTCGCAGGCGGCGCGGACTGGGCGTCGACCGTCCTCGAGCCGCCCATGGTGGACGCGGTGCGCGACCTCGCTGCCCGGGCGGGCTGCGTCGCGTCCATCTGCGCCGGCGCCTTTCTCCTCGGCGCGGCGGGCTTGCTCGACGGCCGCCGCGCCACCACGCACTGGCGCTTCACCGGCGAGCTCGCCACGCGCTTCCCGACGACGACGGTCGAGCCCGACGCGCTCTTCGTCTGGGACGGCAAGGTTGTGACGTCGGCGGGCGTCAGCGCCGGCATCGACCTGACGCTCGCCTTGGTGGAGCGCCAGTTCGGCGCCGACGTCGCGCGCGCCGCGGCGAAGGACATGGTCGTGTTCATGCAGCGCCCGGGCGGGCAGTCGCAGTTCAGCGTCCGCACGAGCACCACCCACCCGCGGCACGAGCCGTTGCGCAAACTCCTCGACGCCATCACCGCCAACCCCGCGGCGCCCCACTCGCTGGTTTGCATGGCCCGCACGGCCGGCCTCAGCGTCCGCCACCTCAACCGCCTCTTCCGCGACGAGCTCGACACCACCCCGGCCCGCTACGTCGAACAGGTCCGCGTCGAAGCCGCCAAATCCCGCCTCGAATCTTGCGACGACGCCATCGCCACCATCGCCCGCCAGGTCGGCTTCGGCTCGCCGGCGTCGTTGCGCCGCGCCTTCGCCCGCGAGTTCGGCGTGACCCCCACGGCCTTCCGCGAGCGGTTCAACAGCACCGGCGTCTGAGCTGATCGTTGGGGGCGGTCTTGCCTGATCGTGCCGAGGTCATCACTCACCGGCTCACGGGCTCGTCCTCACCCGCAGGCAGGTCGACCATCCTCCGCAGCGGCGACGCGAGGAGCGGGACCGCGGCGAGCAGCATCCCGCCGCCCGCCACCCACAGCATCGGGCGCAACCCGATGCCGGTCGCGAGCACGCCGGCGAGCAGGCTGCCGATGGGCGCGGCGCCCCAGTAGAGGAAGTTCATCGTGGCGTTCATACGGCCGAGCAGGTGATCCGGGCACAGCGTCTGCTGGAAGCTCACCTGCACGACGATCACGATGATCACGCACGTGCTCGTGAACAGGCCCGCCACCACGTACCACGCCAGCTGCCACCCGGGCCCGGTCAGCGGCACGAGCAGGTACGCCAGCCCCTCCACCACCGCGACCGTCACGAGCAACCTCGCCGCGCCCACCTTCCTGCTCAATCGCCTGGCCAGCACCGACCCCAGCAACGCCCCCACCAGACCAAGGCTCCCCAACAGCCCCACCGCCCCGGCGGACAACCCGATCACACGCACCAGGAACAGCGTCGAAATCGCCAGGTACGCGCTGGAGAACAACGCCGACACCATGTTGTTCAGCGCGATCGCCCGCAACACCGGGTGGCGCAGCACCAGCCGCAGTCCCTCCCGGATCTGCGCCCGCAACGTCGCCTCCGGGTGCTCAGGCGCGACGACCTCCCGCACCCGCACGGTCCTCAACCACGCCGCCGACCACAGGTAACTGACCGCGTCGACCAGCACGGCGACCGGCGCCGCCAGCCACTGCACCAGCAGCCCACCCAACCCGGGCCCCACCAACGCCGCCGCTGACGTGCTGAACTTCAGCTTCGCGTTTCCCTCGATCAGATCCGCTTTTGGCACCAGCCTCGGCAGAAACGACTGGTGCGCCACATCGAAGAACACCGTCAACACGCCCGCCACGAAAACCGCCGCGTACACCTGCCAGATCGTCAGCGCCCCGAACACCGCGGCGACCGGAATCGACCCCAGCGCCACCGCCCGCCCGAGATCAGCGCCCACCAGCACCGGCCGGTGCCGCACCCGGTCACACCACGCCCCCGCCTGCAGCCCGATGAGCAGGTACGCCAACGTCTGCAGCGTCCGCAACACCGAAACCTCGAATGTCGAGGCGTGGAGCGTGATCACAACCAGCAGCGAGATCGCCGTGCCACTCACTCTGCTGCCGACTTGGCTGATCGCGTCGGCCAGCCAGAAATGCCGGAAATTGCGATGTCGGAACAGCCCGCCCATTTTCTGTTTCGCCCCGCTCGACGCCGAATTATCTTACCGCGCCGACCATTGGCGCTGCCACGCTTGACAATCAGCGAATTTTCCTGGCCGAATTGATTATGTGGCCGCTATCGTCGGAAACAGTGCTTCGCGCTCGCTTCGGTTTCCTGCCGTTGCGGAGAACGGTGCTGAATTCTTCCGAAATCGTGCGTCGTCCAGGTCAATGCCAACCGCACCGAATCACTGGCCCCCCGCGGCGGCACTCAACCAGACCGTCGTCGGCTCCGCGGTCGGGTTGGTGGCTGCCCCTCGGTGGTCGTTGCGCAGTCGACAGGGGCACTCAGTTGGCCGTCCGGCTCCTCGCCGGCAGTGGCCCGGACGGAAAGGTGGACTCGCCCAGTTCGCCCACACCCCTGTAATGGGGCTCTGACCTGCGGAAAGTGGTGGGCCGCCAGGGGCTCGAACCCTGGACCCGAAGATTAAAAGTCTCCTGCTCTGCCAACTGAGCTAGCGGCCCGCAGGCTCAGTTTAGCGGGCGCCCGCCGTGTCACCAGCAGGGTGGGCCTTGATCCTCGTCACCTCGCCGGTGGGGGCCGGACCCGGCCGGGGATTCCACAATGGACAAGGGCTCACCGGGCCCGGTCGTAGACCATCGCCATCTCGCCGAGGTCGCCGGTTTCGTGCAGGGACAGCTTCCACTTCGTGGCGGGCAGGCCGTCGTCGAAGAGGTGCTCGCCGCCGCCCGCGATTTCGGGGGTGATCATGAGGTAGAGGCGGTCCAGGAGGTCGGCTTTGAGCAGCGCCTTGATCACGGTGGTGCTGTTGTTGACCAGGATGTCGCCCTCGCCTCTGGCCTTCAGTTCGGTGATGACGTCGGCCGCGGGGGCGTTGGCGATGCGCGCGTGGGGCCACGGCGCCTCGGTGAGCGTGGTCGACAGGACGACCTTTTCCGTGTCCACCAGCCACTTCGCGTAGCCGCGGTCACGGGGGGTCGGCGTCCTCGTTGTCGATGACGGTCGGCCAGAAGCCCAGGAAGCCTTCGGCGTTGAGGCGGCCGAGGACGGCCGTGGTGGCGCCGTCGTGCAGGCGGGCGAGGTGGTTGCGGGCGACCTCCGTCATGGCGTACGGGACGATCGCGGCGAGGTCGCCACGGCCGCCGGGGCCGTTGTAGCGGCCGTCGAGGGTGATGCTGATGTTGGCGGAAACCGTGCGGGTCATTTCTGTGCTCCCTTGGTGGTGTCGATCTTGATGGCGTCCATGAGGTTGTCGAGGACCTGGCCCCAGCCGGTCGCGATGCCGGCGATGTGCGGCGCCGCCTCGACGGTCGTGTCGGTGATGCGCAGCCCGAGCCGCAGGTGGGTGCCTTCGGCGGCTTCGTCGAGCTCCAGGTCGTACTCGGTCGTGAACGACGCTTCGCCCAGCACGGCCAGGTCGAACACGAGCCGCTCGTTCTCGGTGGCTGCCCGCACGTGGCCCTCGGACCGGTAGCTGGCCTCGGCGTCGCGGAACTCGACCACCGCCTCGCCGTGCGGGTGTGGGTCGAGCACGACCTCCACCACCGAGAACGCCGGCGGCGCCCACCAGTCGGCCAGCTTCTCCGGCTCCACCCAGTACCGCCACACCACGTCCGGCGGCGCGGGCACCAGGCGCTCGAACGAGAACTCCCGCCCGTCCGCCCACCGCTTCCGATCCGCGGCCGCCGTCTCGGTCTCGACGGCCGCCCGGTACCGCTCCAGCACGTCCCGCTCGCCGACGTGCGCCTCGACCTTGTCGAGGATGATCTCCAGCCGATCCGCGAACGCCCTCAACGGCACGGCGTCGATCGCGTACACCCGCCTCTGCCCGAGCGGCGTCACGGACACCACCCCGACCTTCGCGAGCGCCTGCAGGTGCTTCGTCGTTTGCGGCTGACGCAGCCCCGTGAGCTCCGCAAGCTCCCCCACGGACCTCGGCCGCCCCGCCAGCAACTCGACGATGCGCCACCGCGCCCCGTCACCCAACGCCGCTGCGATCTCGTTCATGAAGAGAAGTATTCCTCGGACAGAATATTCTTGTCAAGGAATATACAAGAACAGACCTCTAGCCTGCGAGTTCACCAAGAAAATTCGATCAGCCGGCAGAAGCCCCGAGACCGAACAGGCCCAGGATCAGCCTTCCGACCCCTTCACCTTCGCAGCTTCCCGACGCACCTCAGCCTGCGTAGCCCGCTCCCGCTCCAGCCACTCCGGCTCCGTGGCCTTGATCTCCTCGATCTCCGCCGTCGTCAGCGGTTCGGTCAAGCCCGCCCGCGACAGGCCGCCGATGGAGATCCCCAGCTTCGCCGCCACCACCGGGCGCGGGTGGGGGCCGTTGCGCCGCAGGTCGCGGAGCCATTCGGGCGGGTCGGTCTGCAGGGTGTTGAGCTCGTCGCGCGACACGGCGCCCTCCTGGAACGACGAGGGGGTCGCCTCCAGGTACACGCCGAGCTTCTTCGCGGCGGTGGCGGGCTTCATCGTCTGAGGGGTCTTGCGCGAGGTCATGGGGCCCAGGGTAACCACCGTCGGTAACCTGGCCTGCGTGACCGGCCCGGACGCACCGCCCTCGTTCACCCTCGGCTACGTCCCGGGCGTGACGCCCGGCAAGTGGGTCCGCACCTGGCAGGAGCGCCTGCCCAAAGTTCCGCTGATCCTGGAATCCGTCGATCCGCGTGAAGCCACCGCGAAGATCCACGATCGCGAAGTCGACGCCGCACTCCTGCGCCTGCCCATCGACCGCACCGGGCTGCACGCGATCCCGCTCTACATCGAGACCACCGTGGTCGTCGTGCCGAAGGACCACGTCGTCGCGGCCGCCGACGAGGTCACGCTCCCAGACCTCGCCGACGAGCTCTTCCTCCACCCCCACGACGACACCCTCGGCTGGCCCCACCCACCCGGCAAGCTCGCCGAGCACCGGCCGGACACCACCGCCGACGCGATCGAGCTCGTCGCCGCCGGCGTCGGGCTGCTTGTGGTGCCGCAGTCGCTCGCCCGGTTGCACCACCGCCGCGACCTCACCTACCGGCCCCTCGCCGACGTCCCGGAATCCCAAGTCGCGCTGTCCTGGCTCGAAGACGAGACCACCGACCTGATGGAACAGTTCATCGGCATCGTCCGCGGCCGCACGGTCAACAGCACCCGCGGCAAGGCACCGGAACCGAAACCGAAAGCCAAGGCCCTACCGAAAACCAAGAGCCCCAAGAAACCCCAGCATCCGCCCAAACGCGGCAAACCCCGCCGCCGCGGCTGACCCCACCTCGGCCATTCGGCCGAACCTCACCCCCGAACCCCAGCCGAACGGCCAGCCCACCCCGGCCGTTCAGATGATCAACAAAAACGCCGTTCCCAGCAGGCTCGGACTCCGGATCAAGCACACCGGAGCACGAGGTGACTGGGGACATGCTGCAAGAACAACCCGCCAAGCGAAAACTGCTCTTCGCCGCGGCCGCGACGGTGATCGTCGGGGGAGTGCTCGCCATCGTCGGCAGCTTCGGCCCCGTCGACCTGCAGGTCTACCGCTTCGGCGCCGACGCGGTCCTCCATAGCGGTGACCTCTACGGCCAGCTGCCCGCCACCACCTCCGGTTTCCCGCTGCCCTTCATCTACCCACCGTTCGCGGGCGTCGTCTTCACGGTCATGACGCTCCCACCGCTCGCCGTCTCGGCCGTGCTGATGGACCTCGTCTCCCTCGCCGCCCTCTGGGTCACCCTCTACGCGACCGTCCGCCGCCTGAAGCCGACCTGGCAGGCTGCGCTCCCCGCCACCGCGCTCACGGTCGCCGCGCTGGCCTTCGAACCCGTGCGCTCCACGCTCTCCTTCGGACAGATCAACCTCGTCCTCATGGCCCTCGTCGCCGTCGACATCCTCATGCCCAACCCGCGCTGGCCCCGCGGCATCGCGTCGGCATCGCGGCCGCCATCAAGGTCACCCCGGCGGGCTTTCTCCTGTTCTTCTTGCTCACCAAGGACTTCCGCTCCGCCCGCAACGCCCTGATCGCCGGCGCGGCGGCCACCGGCCTCGGTTTCCTCGTCGCCCCGGCTGCCTCCGCGAAGTACTTCTTCAGCGGCGGCCTCACCGGCGCGGCCGGCCTCAGCGGCTCGCCCTACGCCACCAACCAGACCATCGAAGGCGCGCTCCACCGCCTCAACCTGCCGCCGCTGGCGTACGACGTGCTGTGGCTGGGCATCTCCGCCTTCGTCATCGCGGCCGCCGTCGTCGTGATGCGCCGAGTGGACCCGCCGCTCGCCTTCGTGGTCAACGCGACGGCCGTCCTCGTGCTCTCCCCGATTTCCTGGTCCCACCACTGGGTTTGGGTCGCCCCGGCGCTGGTCATCCTGGCCGCCCGCGTCCGCACCACCCGCCAAGGCGCGGCCCTCGCCGCCGGCGCGCTCGTGTTCATCGCCGCGCCCCACGCCTTCCTGCCCAACAGCGACATGCGCGAACTCGCGTGGGCACCCTGGCAGCACGTCGTCGGCGACTCGTACCTTCTGCTCGCCCTCGGCTTCCTCACCTGGCTGCTGGTCGTCACGCAGCCGGCCTCGGTGCGCCTCGAAGAACCAGCACTCGCCGCCCGCTGAGGCCTATCCACGCCCCACCGGACGAATTTCCCCACTCATCGAACAGAATTCATAATCGCGATCGCCAAAACACAACAATTCATCTCCCCGTCGAGTGACCGCGCCAAACAATCGGTCACCCCGCGGCGAGCCGCCTAGGGCTGAGTTGGTGAACGCACTGCTCTGTTCGGGGGAATTGTCGCGCACCACGCCCGCCCCGGGCGAAAGGTCCCGCGGCGCGCCTTGATCACACGCAGCGTCACATCGGGAAACGCGAAGAGTGGCGACGCGCCGGAAATCGCTCGTCAAACCCCTGGCGCGTAGCCTTATTAGCACCCCGCCAGGGCACTGGTGCTCGCAGCCCGGATGTGATGGCGCTAATATCCGGGTCCCGCCATCCAGACATGGGGGAGCGGCGCCACCGGCGGGAAGCGAAAACCGCGCTTTCGCCGAAGGCCGTGAACCAGCGAAGAGCCCGAACAACGAGCCAGAACAACGAGCGAGACCACCAACCCGGCGCACGGCCTGCCACCAACCGGACGCGAGGACTTGAAGCCATGTCGGAACAACTGCCCGCCCGCCACGCGCAGCAGCGCGGGCGCGTCGTCCCGGCCGCGGTCGCGGTCCCGGTGACGGCGGTCGTCGCCGGTGCGCTGTGGGCGTGGGTGACGTTGGAGGTGCCCGCGCAGAACCGGGTGCTCGTCGCGGTCGTCGCGGCCGTCACCTGGGTCGCCCTCGTCGTCGCCGTCTACCTTGCCACGCGCGGGTCGTCGGCGCTCACCGGCGCCGAGGAGCGTGCCCGCCACGCCGAGCGCCGGGCGCAGATCGAGGCTCGGCAGATGACGGCGGTCAACCTCGAACTCTCCATGATGGTTGACCAGACCCTTCCGGCCCTGGTCAACCGCCTGCGCGACGGCACGAGCGCCGCCGACGTCTACAACTCCACGCAGCTGCCGGAAGACCCGTTCCAGAACCGGATCATGCGCCTGTTCATCGACGAGGTCGCCCAGGGCGAGCGCCGCCGCGCCGCCGCCACGGCCGCGTGCGCGAACGCCGCCGGCCGCGTGCAGGCGCTGTCCACCAGCATCCTCGCCGACCTGCGCGAGATGGAGAACCACTGCCCCGAGGACATGCTCGGCGATGTCCTCAAGGTCGACCACAGCACCGCCCAGGCCGGCCGTCTCGCCGACTCCATCGCCGTGCTCACGGGCGCGCGCTCGGGCCGCCGCTGGGCGAAGCCGATCCGCATGGAGAGCATCCTGCGCGGCGCCATGGGCCGCATCGGCGCGTACACGCGGGTGCGCATCCACTCCACCAGCGGCAGCGCCATCGCCGGGTACGCCGCCGAAGACGTGATGCACGCGCTGGCCGAGCTGATGGACAACGCCACCAAGTTCTCCGCGCCGTCGGAAGAGGTCCACGTCTACGTCGAGGACCTCCACAACGGCGCCGTGATCACCATCGAAGACGGCGGCCTCGGCATGAAGCCGCAGGCGCTCACGCGAGCCGAGATCGCCGTGGCGCAGAACGAAAAGCTCGACCTCACCACGATCTCCGGGACGCGCCTCGGCCTCGCCGTCGTCGGTCAGCTCGCCCGCAAGCACCAGCTGCACGTGTTCTTCCGCCCGTCCTCGCGCGGCGGCACCGGCGTGGTCCTGCGCATCCCCAACCACCTGATCACGCAGCCGCGCACCGACCCGTTCACCGACCCCCTCTCCGACGCCCAGCCGCGCCGCGAAGCGCTGGTCAGCGCCGTGCGCGCCGAGGGCCGCGAGTCCACGCGCGGCACGCTGGAACCGGTGCTCAGCGAGTCGGGCGGCCTCCCGAAGCGCCCGCGCGGGCAGACGCTCGCCGCGTCGCGCCAGCCGGCGCCGAGCCCCGGCCCGCGGCCGACCAACCGCAGCCACGGCGACAGCGGCGCCCGGTTCGGGGCCTTCCAGCAGAGCCGCACCCGCAGGGTCGCCACCAGTCCGGCCGAGTCGCAGGCGGACGCCGATGACAACGACTGAATCCCTGCCGCACCGGAACCCCCAGATTGGAGTGAGGGGGCGCGCGTTTTCCGCCCCCGGATCCTCGATGACCCAGAACTCGAACCTCGAATGGCTCCTGGAGAACCTCGTCGGCAATACGCCGGGAGCCGTCCACGCGCTGGTGCTGTCGAAGGACGGCCTCAAGCTCTGCCACACCGCCGGCCTCTCCATCGACAAGGCCGACCAGCTGGCCGCGATCGCCGCCGGCGTGCAGGCGCTCTCGCACGGCGCGTCGGCCGAGTTCGGTGACGGCAGCGGCGGCATCCGCAACTCGATGACCGAGTTCCACGGCGGCATCCTGTTCATCGTCGAAGCCGGCATCGGCGCGCACCTCGCGGTGATCGCGGCCGAAGACGCCGACGTCGGCCTGATCGGCCACAACATGGACGAGCTGGTCGAGCAGATCGGCTCGTTCCTGACCGCCGCTCCGCGCTACGCGCAGGCCGGTCCGACGGCATGATCCGCCGCGCTGTCGAGGAAGAGGACCCCGACCGCCTCTACACGCTCACCGGCGGGCGCAGCCGCACGGAGGACCTCGAGCTCGACCTCGTCACGATCATCGTCGCCGAGTCGGCGCCGTCGGCCGGGATGCAGTCCGAGCACGTGCGGATCCTGCGGATCGCCCTGCACCCGACGTCGGTCGTCGAGCTCTCCTCGGAGCTCTCGCTGCCGGTGAGCGTCGTGAAGATCCTGGTCACGGATCTGCTCGACAGCGGCAAGGTCTCGGCCCGTCACCCCTCTTCGGCGCTGCAGCGCGCGTCCATCCCCGACTCCGAATTCCTCAAGAAGGTGCTCGTTGGACTCCGCAATCTCTGAACGCACCCCTCGCGCCCCGCTGGCCGCCACGGCCGCCGACGGGCTGAAGATCGTGATCGTCGGGGGCTTCGGCGTCGGCAAGACCACGATGGTCCGGTCGGTCAGCGAGATCCGGCCGCTGAGTACCGAGGAGACGATGACGCAGGCCGGCGTCGGCATCGACCAGGGCCTGCAAGGGAAAACCACGACCACGGTCGCGTTCGACTTCGGCAGAATCAGCCTCGACGAGCGCATGGTGCTGTACTTGTTCGGCGCGCCCGGCCAGGAGCGCTTCTGGTTCCTGTGGGACCGGCTGTTCTCCGGCACGCTCGGCGCGGTGGTCCTCGTCGACACCCGGCGCCTGGCCGACTCGTGGTACGCGATCGACCGGCTCGAGCACCACGGCACGCCGTTCATCGTGGCGCGCAACAACTTCGAGCCGCCGGCGCACGATCTCAGCCAGGTCCGCGACGCGCTCGACCTCTCACCCGACGTGCCCCTGATCGACTGCGACGCGCGCCGCCGCGACTCGTCCAAGCAGGTGCTGATCTCGCTCGTCGACCACCTCTACTCGTTGTCCACCGCTCGGGAGAACCAGCCGTGACCGAACACCGGCCTGAAGTGTCCACAGAGGACTTCGTCAAGCTCTACGGCGCGCAGTTCCAGGAGGATCCGGCCACCCTCTACGGCCGGATCCGCCAGGAGTACGGCGGTGTCGCCCCGGTGCTGCTCGACGGCGACGTCCCCGCGTGGCTGGTCTGCGGCTACCGCGAGTTGCACCAGGTCACCAGCGATTCCCAGCTGTTCGCCCGCGACACGCGCCGCTGGAACCAGTGGGAGAACGTGCCGGCCGACTGGCCGCTGCTGCCCTACGTGGCGCACAACCCGTCGGTGATGTTCACCGAGGCGCTGGAACACCGCCGCCGCGCCGGCGCGATCGGCGACGCACTGTCCGCAGTGGACCAGTTCGACCTGCGCGCGCACTGCGAGCAGATCGCCGACCGGCTGATCGACACGTTCGCCGGCACCGGCGAGGCCGACCTCATCACGCAGTTCGCGATGCAGATTCCCTTGCTGGCCATCGCGAAGATGTACGGCATGCCCGAGGCCGAGACCCCGGCGCTGGTGCGCGACGTCGCGATCTCCCTCGACGTCGGCCCCGACGCGATCCCGGCGTACGGCCGCGTGCAGGAGGCCATGGGCCGGCTGCTGGCGCTCAAGCACCGGCAGCCCGGCCACGACGTTCCTTCGCACATGGCCCACAGCCCCGCGGGGCTCACCGACGCCGAAATCGTGCAGGACCTGCTGGTGGTCACGGCCGCCGCACAGCAGCCGACGGCCAACTGGATCGGCAACACCATCCGGCTGATGCTCACCGACGACCGCTTCGCGATGACGCTCTCGGGCGGGCGCGGCAGTGTCGGCGAGGCCCTCAACGAGGTCCTCTGGCACGACACGCCCACCCAGAACTTCATCGGCCGCTTCGCCACGCGCGACACGCAGCTCGGCGGCCGCCGCATCCGAACCGGCGACCTGCTCGTGCTCGGCCTCGCCGCCGCGAACGCCGACCCGCACGTGCGTCCCGACCTCGCCGGCGGCGCCGCCGGGAACCACGCGCACATGTCGTTCGGCCACGGCGAGCACGGCTGCCCGCACCCCGCGCCCGAGGTCGCGGAGGTCATCGCCCGCACGACCGTCGAAGTGCTGCTCGACCGGCTGCCCGATCTGTCGCTCTCGGTACCGGACGAGTCCCTGAAGTGGCAGCGGTCGATGTGGATGCGCGGGCTGGAGTCACTGCCCGTCACGTTCACGCCGACTTACGTCGCGAGTCACGCCGTCAGCTGGGGCTGAACCGCACCGGCAACGCCGACGGTCCGCGTGTGAACACCCCCGCTTCGTGGGTGTCCGCGTTGTCGGCGAGCCGCACGTTCGGCATCGCGTCGAGCAGCTGCGCCACGCCGACCTCGATCTCCGTCTTCGCCAGCAGCGCGCCGACGCAGAAGTGCCGGCCCAGCGCGAACGACAGATGGTTCGCGGCCGCCGAGAACGCGGTTTCCGTCGGCAGGTCCGTGCGGAAGATGTCGAACTCGTTCGGGTTCTCGAACCGTCGCGGGTCGCGGTTGGCCGCACCGATCAGGCAGGTCACGGTGCTGCCGGCCGGCACGCGCTCGCCCGCGATCTCGATGTCCTCGGCGGGCTGGCGCATGATCATGTGCACCGGCGGCGTGTAGCGCAGCGTCTCCGCGAACGCCTTGGGGATCAGCCCGTGGTCGGCTTGCACGGCTTCGAGCTGCGCCGGGTTTTCCAGCAGATTCTTGAACACGCTGGCGATCGCCTTGTCGGTGGTCTCCCCGCCGGCGGCGAGCAGCAGGCTGCAGAACGCCTTGATGTCCTCGTCGCTCATCCGCGTGCCGTCGACCTCGGCCGAGCACAGCGTGGAAAGCAAGTCGTCGCCGAGGTTTTCGCGGCGGGCCCGGATGATCGGGATCAGGTACTCCGCCAGCTCCTCGCGTGTGCGCACGCCGGCCGCGGCCACGTCCGGGTCCTGGCTGAGGTTGCCGAGGAAGCCGATGATCGCGGTGTACCAGCGCTGGAACCGCTCATGGTCGCTCTGGTCCAGACCAAGCATGTCCACGATCACATTGATCGGGAAGTGGCGCGCGTAGTCCTGCACCAGGTCGGCTTCGCCGCGGCTGCGGAAGCCGTCGATGAGCTGCTGCGAGTTCCGCTCGATCACGGGCCGGAACTTCTGCTCCAGCTCGTTGCCGCGGAACGCCGGCACCACCAGCGCCCGTCGGATCGAGTGCTCGCGCCCGCTCATCTGCAGGATCGTGCGCCCGTGCGCGGGTTCCAGCTGCCAGCTGTAGTTGTCCGTGGTGAACACGGGCTCCCGAAACGCTCGGGCGACGTCGTCGTAGCGGGAAACGATGTAGCTCTGCATGCCGTCATGCCAGACGATGGGTTCGTCTTCCAGCATGATGTCGTACGCGGAATACGGGTCGGCTGCGAATTCGGCGGAAAGAATGTCCGGCGCGTGACGTGCCGTGGTCATGGAGCTCCCTCGCTCGGGCGGTGGAGTAACCACGTTATCGACGGACGTTGCGTGCGCGGGGAAAATTCAGACCATTGGAGTAGACCACTGCTCCAGGTGGATTACCGGCCGAACGTCGTTCGGTGTCCGTGCGTAGTGATCGCGGGCCTCGCGTCACTCTCTAGAGTTTTTCCGGTCAGCGGGATTACCGCCTCGGGAAGCGCCGATCGAGGCCGTCCTCAGCCCCCCGGCGCGATCGAATCCCACGTGCCGAGCAGCTGATCGGCGTCCATCACCGCACCGAAGTACTTGTCGATGTTCACCAGCGCCGCGTCGTGCTCGGCCTGCGTGAAAGCCGCGCAGCAGTCGCCCATGAACGCGATGTGGTAGTCGAGCATGTAACCGTGCCGCGCGGTCGATTCCACGCACACGTTCGTGCTGACGCCGGCCATCACCAGCGTCTCGGCCTTCAGCGTGCGCAGCACTGAATCCAGCCGGGTGTTCACGAACCCGCTGTACCGGTGCTTCAGCACGACAGGTTCCCCTGGCAGCGGCGCCACCTCGAACGACTCCGCGCCCCACGTCCCCGCCCGGCAGACCACGCCGGAGCGGCCACCGGACCGCGCGGTCAACGCCGCCGAGTCGGTCGCCTTCTCGTGTGCCGTCTGCACGAACACGACTGGCACGTCGTGCGCCCGCGCGCCGGCCAGCAGTGCCTGCAGCCGGGGAATCATCTCCTTGGCCGCGCTCACGTCCTCGCCCCGCCGGGCGCACGCGCCGTCGGGATGGCAGTAGTCGTTCTGCACGTCCACCACCACGACGGCCGCCTTGGCGGGGTTCAGCTTCTCCTCGTCGAATCGCACAGTCGCCACCTCGGTCGAGCCGCTTCGGGAGACGGGAACCTACCGGCTGCACCACACGGCCACCAGGAGGGTTTCCACTGGCTGAAATCAATCGGCCGTGACCAGCTCGGCCAGCGCTTCCCGCAGCTTCCCCGTCACCTCGACCGGCCGCCGCGACTCCCGGTCCACGAACACGTGCACGAACTGCCCCTCCGCCACCAGCGCCTCGGCGGCGGTGTACATCCCGATCTCGTACCGCACGCTCGACCGCCCGAGGTGCGCCACCCGCAGCCCCACCCGCACCGACCCCGGGAACGACACCGAAGCGTGGTATTGGCACCGCGATTCCACGCACAGCCCGATCACCTCGCCGGCTTCGATGTCCAGCCCGCCGCGATCGATCAGCCACGTGTTGATCACGGTGTCCATCAACGAGTAGTGCACCACGTTGTTCACGTGGCCGTAGACGTCGTTGTCCTTCCACCGCAACGGAATCGTCTGCCAGAACGGGTAACTCACCACAGGTTTACCGAAGCCCGCAGGATCCCGGCCAAGTCGTCCTCGGAAGGCTCCCGCGGCGCCGTCGCCAGCAACCGCTGCTGCTTCACCGTGCCGGAGACCAACGAGTCCACATCGGACTCCTCATACCCCACCGCGCCGATTCCCGCGGGAATCCCGATCTCCCGCATCAGGTTCACCAGCACCGCCGGCAGGTGGTCCTCGAAGTCCCCGGGCCACTCGAAGTCCGGCGCCAGCAGCCGCGCCACCCGCAGGTGCCGCTCCGGCGCGGCGGAGAACGTGAACCGGAACGCCTCGGGCGCCGTCAGCGACACCGCCATCCCGTGCGGCACCATCGCCTCGTCGCCCGGGTAGCCGTCCGGGTGGAACTCCCGCACCTGCCCCGCGATCGGGTACGCGTTCGCGTGCGGGATGTGCACCCCGGCGTTGCCGAACCCCAGCCCCGCGAACGTCGCGGCCAGCGCCATCGCCTCGCGCGCCTCCAGGTCCGAGCCGTCGCGCACCGCCCTGGGCAACGCCCACGACAGCAATGACAACGACTTCTCCGCGAACATGTCCGCCAACGGGTTGGACCCGCAGTACGGCACCCGCTGCTCGGGCTTCTTCCGGTCGAACGACGTGTACGGCTTCGCCGTGTAGCTCTCCGCCGCGTGACAGAGGATGTCCATCCCGGACGCGGCCGTCACCCCGGCCGGCTGCGTCACGGTCAGCCGCGGGTCCACGACCGCCAGCGTCGGCCGCAGCCGCAGGTGGCTGATCCCGCTCTTCACCCGCAGTGACAACACATCGAGCACACACACCGTCGTGCTCTCCGACCCGGTCCCCGTCGTGGTCGGCACAGCCACGAGCGGCTTCAACGGGTTCGACGGCGCCCGCCCGCCGCCCACCGGCGCGTTGACGTAGTCCATCAACGAGCCCTCGTTGGACGTCAGCAGGTTCGCCGCCTTCGCGGTGTCGATGCTCGACCCGCCGCCCACGGCCACGAACGCGTCGTACGGCCCGGTCCCGCGCGCGAAGTCCACGGCCTTCTGCATGCTCACGTCCGTCGGCTCCACGTGGACGCCGTCGAAGACCTCCGTCGCGATCCCGTACGACTCGATCCCCGAGGCGATCCGCGCCGGCCACCCCGTCTCGGCGACGGTCGGATCCGTGACCACGAGTACCCGGCGAACGCCGTACTGCGTGAGGTCGTAACCGATTTCGTCGCTGGCTCCCATGCCGTACTTCAACGCGGGCGCGCCATAGGTGAAAACGGTTTCATGCTCGGTGGACGTCAAGGCCTGGGTCCTCGCTTCCTGCCAGCGGGCGGTCAAAGCGGACATTCGTCCCATTTTCGCGGTCATTCCCCGAAGATCACTTGACTGCGGTGAACCGTGCCGCCCTAAGCTCTCCTCATTAGATACCAAGTAGGAGCGACCGTCGCCCAGACGGCCGTGCGCATCCTGACCGAGGCCCAGGTCCGCCGGGTGTACGCGGTCGTCGGCGAAGCGTTCCTGGAGCTGCTCGACGCGTTGCAGCGCGAGCGCGAAGTGACCCTCGTCTCCGCGCGCCACGATTCGGGCGCCGCGTTCATGGCCGAAGCGGAGGGCAAGCTCACCGAGCGCCCCGCCGTGCTGCTCGCGAGTCGCGGCCCGGGCGCCGCGAACCTCGCCATCGGCGTGCAAACGGCCTACCAGGACGAGACCCCGATGGTCGTCCTCCTCGAGACGCCGGCGCTCGACCGCGCGATCACCGGCGAGCTGCCGACCTCCGACCTCACGGCCATGTTCGAGTCCATCGCGAAGTGGTGCGTGCGCGCCGAAGACCCCGACGCGGTGCCGGGCCTGCTCGCCGAAGCGCTCACGCGCTGTCGCGAAGGCCGTCCGGGACCGGTTGTGCTCGGCGTGCCCAGTGACGCGTGGGGGGTGCCGTACGACTCGGCCAAACCGGCGGCCAAGGTGCGCCCGCCGATCACCGGAACGCTGGGCCGTTCGGCCGAAGCCGTCGCCGGGCTCGTCGACGAGGCCCGCTACCCGGTGGTCATCGTCGGCGGCCGCGCGCGTTCGGCGCGAGACGAGCTGATCGCCGTCGCCGACGAGCTCGCCCTGCCCGTCTACAACGCCTTCCGCCGCCAGGACGCCTTCCCCGAGACGCACGCGCGCTACGCCGGCCACCTCGGCCTCGGCATCCCCGCGCGCCAGCTCGACGCCCTCGAACGCGCCGACCTCGTGCTCGCCCTCGGCACCCAGCTCGACGAGGTGACCACCCAGGGTTACCGCTACCCGACGTCGCAGCAGACGCTCGTGCTGGTCGGCACCGGTATCGACGAGCAGCGCCGCCGCGGCCTCACCTTCCGCGTCGACTCCGAGGTCGAGCCGTTCCTGCGCGAGCTGCGCTCGATCGCGACGCCGCGCACGCGCCGCGCCTCGGCCGCCAACGCCGCCGTGCACACCTTCATGACCCCGCCCGACACGAGCGGCAACACGCGCGTGCACCCCGTCGACGTGATCCGCGCCCTGCGCAAGCTCGCGCCCGAGGACACGATCGTGACCAGTGACGCAGGCAACTTCGCGCAGTTCATGCACCGCTACTGGTGCTTCACCGCGCCGCGCAGCCAGCTCGGCCCGAGCAACGCGGCCATGGGCTACGCCGTTCCCGCCGCCATCGCGGCCAAGCTCGCCGAACCGCGCCGCGCCGTCGTCGCGATGGTCGGCGACGCCGGCACCCTCATGACGGGCCAGGAGATCGAGACCGCCGTCCGCTACCGAGCGCCTGTGATGGTGGTCGTGTTTCAGAACGGCGTCCACGGGGCATTGGCCATGCACCAGGCCCGCGCGCACGGCCGGCTTTCGGGCGTCACCATCCCGCTCACGGACTTCGCGTCGTGGGCCCGCGGGCTCGGCGCCGCCGGGTACACGGTGGACGATCGCGAAGAGCTCGAGGCGATCGTCGCGAGTGCGTTGGTGCGCCAGCGTCCGTGTGTGATCGATGTGAGGACGGACCCGGACGTCGTAACGCCCGACGTCCGCCTGAGCACCTTGCTGAGCGCGGTTCGCCCGCAATCACCCGGGCAGTGATTTTTCTCCGGCGCGCAACGGGAAACGCCGGGAAAGTTCAGTGGCCGCAGGGGGGTGGCTCCGGTAGCCTGACGGTGTTCCCAGGGGTTCGCGGGAGAACCGGGATCCGGCAGTCACATGCAGCGTCACATCGGGACGCGCCGCGCACGCTTCCACAGTGCGAGGGTTACCGATTCAGTGGTCTGGTCCGGACGGGAACGGCCGGTTTCTGTCGGTGCCGGGTGACATCATCACGGCATCGCCCGCTGGGAGGCGGGTGGGAACGAGGGGAGCTTCAACATGGCCGACGAAAAGACCACGGTTTCGCGTGGTTCGTCTGCCCGCACCGCGGCGGCGCGTGCCGCCGGGGCGCGCACGGCGACGGAGCAGGTCCGCGAGACCTCGGGTGTCGTGCCGGTGCTGTTCAGCGCCGTCGCGGAGGCCCACGACGTGGCCGTTGTGGTCGGTGACCAGGACGCCGGCTGGCGTTCGCCGTTCGGCGGCGGTCTGCGTCCGGCGAGTGGCGAATAGCTCACCCCGGTCTGGCTCACGCCTGTTCACCAGGGTGAGTCCGGGTGGTTCGGGTTGTCCACGTGCCACAAGCTGTGCTTTACTTTCGATGGTCTTGATTTTTGTGAGTTACGCTCGCAGATATCAGCGGGCGTAGTGTCTCCTCACTCGAGGAAGCAAACCGCCCGGGTTTGACTCGGGGTGCTGATGTGGCTTCCCGTTTTTGGTGTTATGTATGGAGATATTTAATGACTCAGGGCACTGTGAAGTGGTTCAACTCCGAGAAGGGGTTCGGCTTCATCACCCCCGACAACGGTGGCGGCGACGTCTTCGTTCACTACAGCGAGATCCAGGGTAACGGCTTCAAGAGCCTCGAAGAGAACGCTCGCGTGGAGTTCGAGATCGGCCAGGGCCAGAAGGGCCCGCAGGCCACGTCGGTCACCGTCATCTGACCTAGACCTTCGTGAAGGGGCCGCCACCCGCGCTACGGGTGGCGGCCTTTTTCATTGTCAGCGCTGTCGTGTCAGTGCTGTCGTCTGCTTTGCCGCAGACCGTCTCACGATCTGGTTTCCCTTGCCGGACAACGACTTCCGTGCCTCCGGGTCACCCCGCTATCACCCGATCGTGTCTGACGTGGACCTCGTAGGCTGCGCGCCATGATCGAGAACGGCTACACCGTCTCCGGGATGTCCTGCGGCCACTGTGCACAGTCGGTCACCGAGGAAATCACCGAACTTCCGAGCGTCGAAAGCGTCGAGGTCGACGTCGAAACCGGCCGCGTCGTCGTGCGCAGCGCCGAAGAGCTCACCGAGGACGCCGTCCGCGGTGCCGTCGAAGAAGCGGGTTACACCTACGAAGGCACCGCGGCACTCGTCTAGCGGATCAGAGCCGGCGGATCAGAGCACCGCCTCAGAGCACTGCCTCGGAGCACTGCGTCGCGCCGTCACGGCCGCCGCCCACGCGGGGACGTCACCGGATCGGCGCAAGCCGTGTCGCACGGTGTGCCCCTTCGTGCCCTGCCTCGGGTGGGTGATTCCCCCGGCCGAAGTACTGGGCCGTCCGGGTGAGCAATCGAGCTGCAACCCTCCGCAACCCTTCCCCTATCCGGCTTCACACGGTCTGCTGAACCGGCACAAGCAGGACAAGGAGAACTGTGGTGGGCCCAGGTGTGGCGGGCATCGTCGCCAACCCGGCGTCGGGGCGGGACATCCGGCGGCTGGTGGCGCAGGCGTCCGTGTTCCCGACGGCCGAGAAGGCCAACATGGTCCAGCGCGTGCTGGCCGCGTTCGCCATCACGGGCGTCGAGAGAACGCTCGTTTCCACCGACCTCGGCGGCATTTCCGCGGCCGTGCACCGCCGGTTGAGCCGCGAGCCGCTGCCGGGTGTCGAGTTCTGCGACAAAGACCCGCTCACGGGCACGGCGCAGGACACGATCAACGCCGTCCGCCGGATGGTCGACGCGGGTGCCGGCGTGATCGTCTGCCTCGGCGGCGACGGCACGGCCCGGGTCGCCGCGAAGGCGTGCGGCGAGGTGCCGCTGCTCGCGCTGTCGACCGGCACCAACAACGCCTTCCCGCAGATGCGCGAAGCCACCGTCGCGGGTCTCGCCGCCGGCTTCATCGCGAGCGGTCAGATCGACCCCGACCTGGTCACCCACCGCGTCAGCAAGCTCGAAGTCGTCACCAAGGCGCGGCGCGAGATCGCCCTGGTGGACGTCGCCGTGACCCTGAGCAAGCATGTCGGCGCGAAGGCGCTGTGGGATCCGGCGTCGCTCACCGAGCTCTACTGCACCTTCGCCGAGCCCGACGGCATCGGCCTGTCCAGCATCGCGGGCCAGCTCTGCCCCAGCCCGCGCTCCAGCGCCGACGGCGTCGCCCTCAAGCTCGGGCCCGTCGGCGCCACCCCGCACGTGGTTCACGCGCCCATCGCCCCCGGCCTGGTGAAAGCCGTCGGCGTGCGCGGCTGGGGCGTGCTCCAGCAGGGCATGCGCGTGGACCTCGCCGCGGGCGGTGGCGTGATCGCCGTCGACGGTGAACGCGAGCTCGAACTCAAGCCAGGGGAGAGCGCGTACGTCGAGCTCCGGTCCGACGGGCCGTGGTGCGTCGACGTCCGCGCGGTGATGGCCGAAGCGGCCCAACGAGGGTTGTTGCGCACCACATCCACCGAAGGCGGTGCGCCTACGAAGGGAAAGGAGCGTCGACGATGACGGAGACCTTGCTGGAGGCCTATCGCACCATGCGCACGATCCGCGCGTTCGAGGAACGCGTGCACGAGGAGTTCGCCACCGGCGACATCCCCGGCTTCGTCCACCTCTACGCCGGCGAGGAGGCTTCGGCCACCGGCGTCTGCAGCCACCTCGACCGCCGCGACACCATCGCCAGCACCCACCGCGGCCATGGCCACTGCATCGCCAAGGGCGTGGACGTGAAGGCCATGATGGCCGAGATTTACGGCCGCACCACAGGATCTTGTCACGGCAAGGGCGGCTCGATGCACATCGCCGACCTGTCGAAGGGCATGCTCGGCGCCAACGGCATCGTCGGCGGCGGCCCGCCGCTCATCTGCGGCACCGCGCTCGCCGCGAAGCAGCAGGGGACCGGTGGCGTCGGCGTCGCCTTCTTCGGCGACGGCGCCAGCAACCAGGGCACCACGCTCGAAGCCCTCAACCTCGCGTCCGTTTGGAACCTGCCCGCGGTCTTCGTCGCCGAGAACAACGGCTACGCCGAAGCCACGTCGAGCACCTGGTCCGTGGCCTCGGACAACATCGCCGACCGCGCCGCCGGCTTCGGCATGCCCGGCGTGATCGTCGACGGCTACGACTTCTTCGCCGTGACCGAAGCCGCCGGTGAGGCCATCGACCGCGCCCGCGCCGGCGGCGGTCCCACGCTCCTGGAAATGAAGTTCACGCGCTACTTCGGCCACTTCGAGGGCGACCAGCAGGCCTACCGCGCCGACGAGGTCGCCCACGCCCGCGAGCACCTCGACTGTCTCAAGCGCTTCCGCACCCGAGTGGTCGAAAGCGGCGAGCTGTCCGAGGAAAGCCTCGACAAGGTCGACACCGAAGTCGCGAAACTTGTCGAAGAAGCCGTGGCGGAAGCCAAAGCCGCACCCAAACCCACCCGAGCCGACCTGGAGACCGACGTCTACGTCTCGTACTGAAGGGAGCGCGAGTCATGGCACGCACGATCAGCTACCGCGAAGCGATCAACGAGGCCCTCGCGCAGGAGATGCAGCGCGACGAGTCGGTGATCGTGATGGGCGAGGACAACGCCGGCGGCGCGGGCAGCCCCGGCGACGAAGACGCGTGGGGCGGCGTTCTCGGTGTCACCAAAGGACTTTTCCACCGATTCCCCGGCCGGGTGCTCGACACGCCGATCTCCGAATCGGCCTTCATCGGCGCGGCCATCGGCGCCGCGACGGCCGGCCAGCGGCCCGTGGCCGAGCTGATGTTCATCGACTTCATGGGCGTCTGCTTCGACCAGATCTTCAACCAGGCGGCCAAGTTCCGCTACATGTTCGGCGGCAACGCACGCACGCCCGTGGTGATCCGCACGATGTACGGCGCGGGCCTGCGGGCCGCCGCCCAGCATTCCCAGTGCCTGTACCCGATCTTCACGCACATCCCGGGCCTCAAGGTCGTGGTGCCCTCCAGCCCGTACGAGGCCAAGGGCCTGCTCATCCAGTCCATTCGCGACGACGACCCCGTGATCTTCTGCGAGCACAAGGCCCTCTACGACACCTCCGGCGAAGTCCCCGAAGACAGCTACACCATTCCCTTCGGCGAAGCCAACGTCGTCCGCGACGGCGAGGACGTCACCATCGTCGCCATCGGCCGCATGGTCGGCGTCGCCGAGGAAGCCGCGCGCGAGCTGGCCTCGACCGGGGTCGAGGCCGAGGTGATCGACCCGCGCACGACCAGTCCACTCGACACCGAGACGATCCTCGAAAGCGTCGAGAACACCGGCCGGCTCGTGATCGTCGACGAGGCTTCCCCGCGCTGCAACCTCGCCACCGACATCTCCGCGCTCGTCGCCCGCGAAGGGTTCGCGTCCCTGCGCGCACCCATCGAGATGGTCACGCCGCCGCACACGCCCGTGCCCTTCTCCGACGCGCTCGAAGACCTCTACATCCCGGGCCCCCAGCAGGTGGTCAACGCGGCGAAAGCCGTGGTGGGCTGGACTCGGTGATGGCCGAGATCCAGCGCGTGACCATGCCCAAGTGGGGTCTGTCGATGAAGACGGGCCGCATCACCGACTGGCTCGCCACCGAAGGCGATGACATCACCGAGGGTGACGACCTCGTCGACATCGACACCGACAAGATCACCGGCACGCTGGAGTCCCCGGGCTCCGGCGTGCTGCGCCGGGTGATCGCGCCGGCGGGGGAGGACGTGCCCGTCGGCGCCACGATCGCCCTGGTCGCGCCCGCCTCCGTCGCCGACGCCGAGGTCGACGAAGCCGCCGAAACCGCGTTGCGGGAGCTGGCCGAAGGCGTGGTCGAGGAGGCGGCGGGACCGGTCACCGGCACCGTCGAGGTCGACGGCCGCACCCTCAGCTACGCCACCCTCGGTGACGGTGGCGCCGACGGCGAGGTGGTCGTCCTCGTCCACGGCTACGGCGGCGACAAGAACTCCTGGCTCTTCGTCCAGGAGCCGCTCGCCGACGGCCGTACCGTCCACGCGCTCGACCTCCCCGGTCACGGCGAGTCCACCAAGGACGTCGGCGACGGCTCTCTCACCACCCTCGCGAACGCCGTCCTCGGCTTCCTCGAAACACTCAACGTCACCAAGGCGCACCTCGTCGGCCACTCGCTCGGCGGCGCCGTCGTCGTGGCTGCCGCCGCGGCACAACCCGCGAAGGTCTCTTCGCTCGCGCTGGTGGCCCCGGCCGGCTTCGGCGACCGCATCAACGCCGGTTACCTGCGCGGCTTCGCCACCGCCACGTCGAGGCGAGAACTGAAACCCCACCTCAGCGCCCTCTTCGCCGACCCGGACCTGGTCACGCGCCGTCTCGCCGACGACCTCCTCAAATACAAACGCCTCGACGGCGTCGACCGAGTCCTGGAGAAACTCCTCGGCACCCTGCTCGAAGACGACGACACCCCGGCCCTGCACATCGCCCCGCTCCTGGCCCGGTACGAAGGCCCGGTCACCGTGGTCTGGGGCAGCGAAGACGACGTCCTCCCACCCGAAAACGCGGCCGGCCTCCCGGACGTCCACTCCGTCGAGGGCGCCGGCCACCTGGTCCACTTGGAGAAACCGTCGGCCGTCGTCGAGGTGGTTGTCGAGGTCGTCTCGGCGGCGACGGAGAGATCGGCACGGCCTTGACCGACGCCCTCACGGCCTTGCTCGACGCTTGTTCGACCACTGCTCGACCCTTGCTCGACCACTGCACGACCCTTGATCGACTCTGTCGGTGAAGTCACCGCCCCTTCCGATCACGGCCCGACCACCTGCACACTGGCGCCGGAGGCCGGGTGAGGAGCACCCCAATGCGGCGTTGGGTGCGTTGAGCGCACCGAATGTGGCGTTGGGTGCGTTGAGCGCACCGAATGTGGCGTTGGGGGAGTCGGACTAGGAGCGGGTGGTTGTTGGGCCAGCAGCACCTCGAGGCAGCGTTGCCGGTCGGGGTTGACCCCCGGCGGCACGCGCGCTCTCTCGCCCGCGTCCACGAAGCCGCCATCGCCGGCGAAGCGCTGCCCAGCGCGCCGCGTTCGGTGATCAGCGAGTCTTGGTCCCGCGTGCAGCGGCTCGGCATCGACCCGGACCGCGGCGCGTCCTCGCCGATCCTCGACGCCGCCGAGCTCGAAGAACGCCGCCGCGAAAGCGGCCTCGCCCCGCTGCTGCCGATTCTGCGCGGCGGCCTGCTCAGCCTGGCCGAGCAGGCCGCGCACATCATGGTGATCGTCGACGCCGCCGGCCACGTCCTCTGGCGCGACGGCTCCGTCCCCGTCCGCCGCCGCGCCGACCGGCTCGGCTTCGTGGAGGGCGCCGACTGGCAGGAGGCGGCCGTCGGCACCAACGCCATCGGCACGGCGCTCGTGGCTCGGCGGCCGGTGCAGGTCTACTCCGCCGAGCATTACGTCCGCGCCCAGCACGACTGGACCTGCGCCGCCGCCCCGCTGCACGATCCCCGCGACGGCCGGCTCCTCGGCGTCGTCGACCTCTCCGGCCCCGCCTCGACGGTCCACGCCACCACCCTCGCCCTCGTCGACGCCGTCGGCCGCCTCGCCGAGTCCCAGCTGCGCACCACGCACCTGACCGACCTCGAACGCCTGCGTGGCATCGCGGTTCCCTTGCTGGCCAAGGTTTCCGGCCGCGCGCTGGTGACCGATCAGCACGGCTGGATCGCCACCACCACTCCCTCCGCGATCTCTGCCGCCGCCGGCCTCGCGCCCTCCGGCCGGCTGCCGTTGCCCGCGTCGGTGGGACCCGGCCCGCTGTGGCTGCCCGCCCACGGCCACTGCGTGGTCGAACCACTGCCCGGCGGCTGGCTCATTCGCATGACCGACTCCGAAGCTGCTCCGCCGACCCGGGTTTCCCTGGACCTGCGCATCCCCGGCGAACCGGTGCTCACGGTCCACGGCTCCGCGGGCGAATGGACCCACCGCGTCTCCCCGCGTCACGCACAGCTCCTGTACGCCCTCACCGCCCACCGAAACGGCTGCAGCGCTTCACAACTCTCGTCAGTGTTGTTCGGCGACGCGACGCGCACGGTCACCGTCCGCGCCGAGGTTTCGCGGCTGCGGCGGATCGTCGGCGGGATCATCGTCGGGCGGCCGTACCGGTTCGCCGACAACATCGAAGTCGTCGTCCACGGATCGGCCGTCGCTGGTTGACGCTGCGGGCTAGTTTTGCCTTGCGAAGCAACGGCACGCGCGGGTTGCCCCGCGTACGCGCAACCACCATTGGTGTGAGTGATCTTTCTTGCCCGCGTGGCAAGCGGCGATGGTGTGCACCATGACCAAGCGAACTTCGGTGCGGCAGCGCCGGGTCTCCGCCGAGCTGCGGGCCTTGCGGATCAAGGCGAACCTCACGTGCAGAGAGGTTTCCGAGGGCCTCGGCTTCTCGGAGAGCAAGATCAGCCGCATGGAGACCGGCGACCGCGGCCTGTACGTGGACGACGTCTCCGCCATCCTCGGCTTCTTGCACGCGCCGACGGAGAAACGCCAGGAGCTGCTGACCCTGCTGCGCGAAGGGGAAGAGCGGAACTGGCACGAGATCCACGGCAAACTTCCACCGAACTGGAAGGAACTGATTCGGTTCGAGGACCACGCTTCGGCCATCAAGAACTACGAACCGCTGCTGATCCCTGGCCTTGGGCAGACGCCTGAGTACGCCCGGGCACTCATGCACAGCATCGACTCGAGCTTGAGTGATGGCGAGATCGAGAAGCTCATCGCGGTTCGACTGAACCGGCAGCTTGTGCTTGGCCGGATAGACGCACCGACGGTGCACCTACTGATCGATGAAGGGGTGCTCCGCAGAGTGGTCGGGAGCCCCGAGATCATGCTCGGCCAGCTCCAACACCTGCAGGTAATGGCCAACCGGTCGAACGTGGTTCTTCAGGTGGTGCCATTTTCGGCGGGTGGGCACCCAGGGCTGGAGGGACCGTTCTTGCTTCTTGAGTTTGTCGATGAACCCACTCTTGCCTACGCCGAAACCGTTGGTGCCAGTAGCTTCCTTGAGGATGACGAGCCAGTCACTCGGGCGAAACGCGGCTGGAAAGGACTAATTGCCGTTGCTCTGTCACCGGAGGACTCCGCTAGGCTGATTGCCAGTGTCATCGGCAATCTCAACACACCTGAGGAGCCAGTACCATGATCGTCCCCGGTCGCAGCCAGGCCGCTTGGCGGAAGAGTTCCTACAGCTCCACGCAGGCCAACTGTGTCGAGGTCGGTGCATGGCAGAAGAGCTCGCACAGCACCACCCAAGCCAACTGCGTTGAGGTCGGCGCCTGGAACAAGAGTTCATACAGCACCTCCGAGGTGAACTGCGTTGAGGTGACCGCGACTCCGTCGATCGAGATCGGCGTGCGGGACACGAAGGACCGTGGTGCGGGTCACCTCACCGTTTCGGCTGAAGCCTGGACCGCGTTCCTCACCTCCGCAGCCTCCCCTGCCGGGCACTGATCGAGATCACGTGCTGGTGACACCTTCCGGGTGAGGTTCGCCCGGCTCTCCGCGACCGGCTACCTTCTGCGGGTGGCGTACGGGGAGGATCGGGGATGACCAGCACGGTGACGCGGCCGGAGACGTCTGCGGGCACTGGCGGTACGGGTGCTTCCGCGCCCCCGCCTGAGGAACCGGAAGGCCGCAGCGGCATCGCGGGCTTGCTGGAGCTGCCGGGCCAGGCGGTGCGCGCGATCGTGAGATCGGCGGCGACGACGCCGGGCCGTCTTTCGGTGATCGCCGTGGGCTTGGTTTTGCTGTCGCTGGTGGCGGGGCTTGTGGGCACGCTGTCGGCACAGGACAAAGACGACACCATCGGTGGACTGATCAGCTACCGCGAACCGCTCGCATCGGCGGCGCAGCAGGTGTTCCGCTCGCTGTCCGACGCGGACGCGACGGCGGCGACCACGTTCCTGTCGGTGGGCACCGAGCCGCCGGACCTTCGCAAGAAGTACGAGCAGGACATCGCGGAGGCGGGTTCGGCGCTGGCGAAGGCCGCGTCGGACACCGCCGATGTGGGTGACGCCGCTCACCAGGTGGACATCCTGAACCAGAAGATCCCCGTGTACACCGGGATCGTCGAGACGGCGCGGGCGAACAACCGTCAGGGCTTCCCTTCGGGTGCTTCGTACCTTCGCGAGGCTTCGCAGCTGATGCGGACGACGATCCTGCCCGCGGCTGAAGCGCTGTACCGCGCGGACACCGACAAGCTTTCCGCCGAGCAGGACGACAGCACCGGTTTCCCGTGGGCGGCCGTCGCGCTGTTGCTCGCGCTGGTGGCGGCGCTGGTCGTCACGCAGGTGTACCTCACGCGCAAGACCAACCGCGTGGTCAACATCGGCCTGCTGGTGGCGACGGCGTGCATCGTGCTGTCGATGCTGTGGGGCGCCGTGGCGCTCGTCGTGCAGGGCAGCCTGGTCGGCGCGGGCAAGACCGACGGCAGCTCGCAGGTCGACGTGCTCGCCCGCGCGCGCATCGCCGCCCTGCAGGCCCGCGCCGACGAGACGTTGACCCTGGTCGCCCGCGGCGACGGCGGCACGTACGAACAGCAGTTCATCAAGCTCGCCGAGCAGCTGGTCGGCGCCGACGGCGCGGGCGGCCTGCTGGGCCAGGCCCGCGACCTCGCCGCCGGCACCCCCGGCCAGCAGAAGATCGAGGCAGCCGAAGAAGCCGCCCGCGAGTGGTCCCTGGCTCACCTGGAAGTCCGCAAACTCGACGACTCCGGCCAGTACCAGCAGGCCGTCGACTTCGCGACCTCCGTCAGCCAGGGCAGCGCCGCGGCCGCCTTCGCCCGCCTCGACGCCAACCTCCAGGACGCCATCGAAGTCTGCCGCCAGGAATTCCTGGACGACACCCAGGCCGGCGACAACGCGTTGACGGCGTTGGCCCCCGGCGTGGGCTTCCTCGCGGTGCTCGCCGCCGGCGGCGTGACGGTCGGCGTCCGCGAACGCCTCCGGGAGTACCGGTGACCCCGGCTCCCACCCCGACGTCCTCCGCACGGCCGGCGGCTGCCGTGTCGTGCGCCCGGCGGGGTTCGGCGTCGGCTGACGGCGTGAGACGGAGATCGACGACAGCGGGCATCGTGACCTGCGGACGGCGGAGATTGAAGGAGTACCGGTGATTCGGTCGCGTCACTTGTTCCGGGCGGCCGCACTGGCGGTGGTCGCGGTATTGGCCACCGCGTGCGGCTCGGCGCTTCAGCCGATCGACCCGGCCCCGGTGAGTGACGCGGCCTGGCCGATGCCCGCGGACGTCGGCGGGCCCGACGCCTCCGCCGGTGGCTCGTCCGACTCCAGTTGCGACCCCACCGCCAGCCTCTCTCCCGCCGGCGCCTCGGTCAGCTCGCCTTCGGTCGCGAAGATCAAGGCCCGCGGCAAGCTCATCGCGGGCGTCGACCAGACCACGTACCTGTTCGGCTTCCGGAATCCCAAGTCGGGCAACCTCGAGGGCTTCGACATCGACATGGTCAACCAGATCGCCGCCGCGATCTTCGGCTCGGCCGAGGGCCACGTGCAGTTCCGGGCGATCGCGTCGTCGCAACGTGAGCAGGTGCTGAAGGACCACCAGGTCGACATCGTCGTCCGCACCTACTCGATCACGTGCGCGCGCCTGAAGGACGTGGCCTTCTCGTCGGTCTACTACGTTGCCGGCCAGAAGATCCTGGTGCCCAAGGCCTCCAACGCCGAATCCCTGTCTGATTTGAAGGGCAAACGCGTCTGCGCCACCAAACAGTCGACTTCGTTGGCCAAAATCGCCACCGACCCGGCCCACCCCACGGCCATCTCGGTCGACAACTGGTCCGACTGCCTCATCATGCTCCAGCAACACCAGGTCGACGCCGTCTCCACCGACGACACCATCCTCGCGGGCATGGCCGCCCAAGACCCCACCGTCAAGGTCGCCGGCGCGCCCATGACCACGGAGAACTACGGCATCGGCATCCCCAAGGACCAACCGGACCTCGTCCGCTACGTCAACTCGGTCCTCGAAACCACCCGCACCAACGGCACGTGGTTATCCAGCTACCAGAAATGGGTCGGCGCCCGCCTGGGCCCGGCCACGCCGCCTTCGCCGAACTACAAGTAGTCCGATCGAGCGGCGCACCCTTCCGCCACGGCTCTCTCGCGCGAACGGCCCCTTGGCGCCGCGCACGCCCGCGCGACTGGACCGCTCGCGCCGCTCTCACCTCGCGAGGGGGCTTCTCGCGCCGCTCCAACCTCGAGAGGGGACCGTTCGGACCGCCGCCGCTGCGCGACTGGACTTCTCGCACCGCTGCGGCCGCGCGACTGGACCTCCCGCATCGGGTGCGGTGCGTGAGGGGACCGCTTGTACCGGTTCGGTCGTGCGACTGGACCGCTCGCGCCGCACCAACCACGCGAGGGGACCGCTTGCACCGGTTCGACCACGCGAGTGGACCGTTCGGACCGCCGTCGCCGCGACTGGACCTCCCGCATCGGTGCCCGTGCGTGAGGAGACCGCTCGCGCCGTATCAACCTCGCGAGGGGACCGTTCGGACCGGCGCCGCTGCGTGACTGGACCTCTCGCACTGTGGCGGCCGCGCGAGTGGGCCGTTCGCGGCGGCGCGCGCGAGTGGACCGGCCGGCCCGAATCCGTGCGCGAATGGTCCAGTCGGGCCGGTTCCCAGCTCCGCAGGCGGTTCCGTCGGCCAAGCGCCGGCGCGCGGCAGGTCCCTTCGGGCGGACCTGAGGCGTCCGGACCCCCGAGCCGTGGTGCCCGACTAGGATCAATGAGGGACTTTTTCCGCGGGGATCTCGGGAGGTAGTTGTGTCGGAGGAGCCGCGCCGTCCTCGGCACGCCGCGCCGGACGAGAAAGCGGGCGCCGAGACGCCCTCGTGGACTCCGCCGCCGCCGGTCCGCTGGGACACGCCGGAGCCGTCGGTGTCCGGGCGCCTCGACCCGGCCGCTCGGCCGGATCCCGAGTCGCCGACCGTGATCAACACGCCGGTCTACCGCCAGCAGACTCCGGCGCAAGGTGTGCAGCAGCCGCAGTACCCGGGCCAGCCGTACCAAGGTGGTCCGGGCCAGCCGCAGGGCCAGCAGCCGCAGGGCGGCCAGGGTCAGTCGCAAGGTCAGCAGCCGCACGGCGGTCCCGGCCAGCAGCAAGGCCAACCCGGGTCGGGCCAGATGCAGGGTCCAGGCCAGCAGGGCCAGCCCGGCTACCTCCAGCCTCCCTACGGCCAGCAGCCCCCGTCGCAAAGCCAGCCCTACCCGCCGCACCCGCAGTCCCCGTCCCGCGCGTACCCGCAGACCCCGGGCTACCCGCCCCAGTCCCACACGGGCCAGCAACGCCACCCCGCACGCCCCGGCACCCAGGGCCAGCCCTACCCCGGCTCCCAGTACGCCCCCGGCCGCCCGGCTCCGGAACAGTCCAACCGCGTCGCCGAGCCCGGCTCGAATCCCGGCACCTCGTCCCAGCCCGGCCGCCCGGCGGACCCAGGCGCGACCGGCACCCCGAACCAGGGCACTTCCGCGCAGCCCAACCGCGCCGCCGACCCGAGCGCGACCGGCGCCCAAAATCCGGGCACCTCCGCGCAGTCCGGCCGCCCCGCCGAGCTTGGCCCGAACCCGGGCACCTCCGCACAGCCCAGCCGCACCCCCGACTCCACCGCGATCCCCTGGAAGCAAGTCCAGCCAGGAACCTTCGCCCCCGAAGGCTCCGCGCAGCAGCCGTCCGACTCCGGAAACCGCAGCAGCGAAGCCACCGACCCGAACCAGGCCACCTTCACCGGCCGCCAGCTCTCCGAGCAGGCCAACCGCGTCGCCGAACCGACCGCAACCGACGACGCGGCGCAGCAACAAGACCCGGCACAGCACCAAGACCCGGCCCGCGCGGAAAACCCCGAAGCCAAGCCAGAAGACCCCACCCGCCCCCCAGGCGACCTGGCTCCGGTCATCCTTCCGCAGTCCCAGCAGCCGGTCGCCCCCGTCGACCCCGCCGCGCCGATGCCCACCAGCGTCCTCGCGAACCCGAGCCCCGGCACGCAGAGCATCATGCCGCCGTCGCCGCGGCTCCATCCGCAGGAATCCCTGCCGGACCCGGGCACGGACAGCGTCGTCGCCGCGAGCCGCAGCGAAGGCCACGGCACGGGCACCCGCAGCGAAGGGACCGGCACCGGCAGCGGCTCCCATGGCAGCGGCACCGGCTCGTTCCCCGGGACCTCCCGGCGCACCGGCTCCCGCACCTCCAGCCGACGTTCCCGCCGCGGCCGCCTCGGCGCCGGCCTCATCGACGTCCCGCCCGTGCCGTACCGCGATCCCGCCACGGCCGTGCTCGCGAACCCCGTCGTCTCCGAGGAGAAGCGCTTCTGCGGAAACTGCGGCTCGAAAGTCGGCCGCGCCAAGGACGGTAAGCCCGCCAACCCCGAAGGCAAGTGCGACAACTGCGGCACGTCCTTCTCGTTCCTGCCGAAGCTGCAGCCCAATGAGCTCGTCGGCGGCCAGTACGAAGTGCTCGGCGCTCTCGCGTACGGCGGCCTCGGTTGGATCTACCTCGCGCAGGACCACAACGTCTCCGACCGGTGGGTCGTCCTCAAGGGCTTGATCGACACGGGCGACGCGACCGCCATGGCCGCCGCCGCCAACGAGATGCGGTTCCTCGCCGAGGTCGAGCACCCGAACATCGTCAAGATCCACAACTTCGTGCAGCACCCGGACGCGCAGACCGGCACGTCCGTCGGCTACATCGTGATGGAGTACGTCGGCGGCCAGTCGCTGCGCCAGCTCGCCCTGCAGCACCACCGGGAGAGCAAGCGGCCCGAGCCGTTGCCGATCGGGCAGGTCATCGCGTACGGCCTCGAGATCCTCCCCGCCCTCGGCTACCTCCACAGCCAGGGCCTGCTCTACTGCGACCTCAAGCCCGACAACGTCATCCAGACCCACGAGCAGCTCAAGCTGATCGACCTGGGTGCCGTCCGGCGGCTCGACGACTACGAGAGCCCGCTGTTCTTCACCACCGGCTACAGCGCGCCCGAGCTGGCGACGCAGGGTGCGTCGATTTCGAGCGACCTCTACACCGTCGGCCGCACGCTCGCCGTGCTGAGCTTCGAGTTCCAGGGCTACACCACGAAGTTCAAGTCGACGCTGCCCGGCCCCGACGCCGTGCCGCTGTTCGCGCTTTTCGGTTCGTACTACCGCTTCCTCAAGCGCGCGACGCACGTCGACCCGGACCGCCGCTTCCTCGCCGCCGAGGACATGGCCGACCAGCTCACGGGCGTGCTGCGCGAGATCATGGCGCTCGGCACGGGCAAACCGCGGCCCGCCGCGTCGACGGTCTTCGGGCCGGAGAGCCGCACGTTCGGCGTGCACCTCGTCGTCCCCGAAGCCGGCACGACCGTGCCGCTGCCCGAGCCCGCCGAGGTCGTCGCCGGCCTGCCGATCCCGCAGGTCGATACCGATGACCCCGCGGCCGGCGTCCTGGCGACCACCACCGCGCTCGACCCGCGCGAAGCCATCGAAGCCCTGGCCGGCGCGCCGCGCGAGTCCATCGAGGTGCGCCTGCGCATCGTCCGCGCGCGCATTGAGCTCGGCGAGTTCGTGGAAGCCCAGCGCCAGCTCCAGGCGGCCCAGTACCTGGCCATCCGCAACGGTTTCCCGCACGACTGGCGCATCGACTGGTACCGCGGCCTGATCGAGCTGGCCGGCGCCCGCCCGCGCGTCGCCCACGTCGCCTTCGAAGCCGTCTACGACGACCTCCCCGGCGAAATCGCCCCCAAGCTGGCGCTCGCCGTCAGCGCGGAGGGCGTCGGCGACTACTTCGGCGCCGCGCGCTACTACGAATTGGTCTGGCGCACCGACCGCACCTACGTGAGCGCCGCCTTCGGCCTCGCCCGCGTGTACCTGGCCCAGGGCGCCCGGGCCAGCGCCGTCGAGGTCTTGGAGATGGTCCCCGCCACCTCCACGCACTACATCGACGCCCAGGTCGCCGCCATCAAGATCAAAACCCAATCCAGCGCCGCCTCGGAACAGTCCCGCATCTCCGAACAGGACCTCCTCGACGCCTCCCTGCGTCTCGAACGCCTCAACCTCGACGCCGAACGCCGGACCCGCCTGTCCGCCGAAGTCCTCGAAGCCGCGTACGACTGGCTTCGTACGCCCTCCGCGCCTTCCCCGGCTGAGACCTCGAAGGTTCTCGGGTACGCGCTGGAGGAGCGGGATGTGCGGTTCGGTTTGGAGCGGTGTTACCGCACGTTGGCTCGCTTGGCGGGGACTACGGAGGACCGGGTAGCGCTGGTGGACCGAGCCAACTCGATCCGTCCGCGGACGTTCACGTAGGCCTGCCCGAAGCTTGAACGGCGCCTGGTAATCACTCGTCCGGGTTGTGGACAACTACCCCTCAACCCGCTCTCACCAGGGTTTTTGTCGGTGGGGGCCGATAGAATGGACTCGGGGACGCCCCCCTGGGTGGGCGGGGGCCTGTCCAGGCCGGGCCCAAGGGCAAAGGAGCAGAGCCGACGCAACCGTCCGGCTCCGCTCCAGCCCCCAGCCGTCCCCAGCACCAACCCCGCAGTCACAGGCTGCGCGCGTTGATGTCCCCGTACTCCGTCGTCGCCTCGATGGTCAGGTCCGCCAGGCCGCCGGCGTTCTGCAGCGAGTTCCGGACCCGCCCGTACGACGTCCCCGCGTCCAGCGAAGCCGAGACGCCCGGAGCGGCACCCACCGACACGTCGCCGGCCGACGTCCGCAGCACAACCGACCCGCGCACGGCCTCCGCGATGTCGATGTTTCCCTTACCCGTCGTGATCGAAGCCGGGCCGTTCAGCCGGCCGACCGAGACATCACCGGCCTGAGTGGACAGTCGCAGGCCGGCGGCCTCGTCGACCTTGATCGCGCCGTGTGAGCCCTCGAACGAAACTTCGCCCAGCCGGCCCGCGCCGCGGAAGTCGGCGCTCGCGGCCGAGCCGGAGACGCGCGAGTCGGCGGGCAGCTGCACCGTCACCTCGATCGAGCCCGACGCGCCGAGCATCTGGTTCTTCGCCGTGGCCTCGATCCGCAGCACGCCGTCCGCGAAGGAGACCGTGGTCTGCTCCGCGACCTTCACGTCGCGGGCCTTCGAAGCGTCCGCCGGCCGGACCTCGACTGCGGTGTCGGTGCGGTCCGCGGCGATGAACTGAACGCGCCCCGCGGGGATGGTGACGAAGGCGGAGATCGGGGCGGTGGTGGTGAACTTCTGCATCTGGATCAGCTCCTGTGCTCGTTGTTTCTGACATGAGAAACGCTACGTTGCGTTCATGAATCAGGCAACAAGTCTGTTGCACAAGGACAGCAAAATACCAGCTCATAGCCGCGCAATCATTGCAATGGAGCAGAATCTAACGCAACACGGCCGTTGCAATGAACCACAATAAAACGCTACGCTGACGACCCAGCAAGCAACACGAGGGAGAAGAGATGCCCGGCGGCCGACTTACCCAGCAAGAGCGCCAGCAGATCGCCCTGGGCCTCGCCGACAGCCTCGCCTACGCGGAAATCGCCCGCCGCCTCGACCGCCCCACGTCGACCATCACCCGCGAGGTCATGCGCAACGGCGGCCCCACCTCGTACCGCGCCGACCTGGCCCACCACGCCACCGAGCACCGCACCCGGCGCCGGAAGAAGACAGCAGCGCCCCGGAGTCAAGAAGCCCCACAACCCCACGGCCGCGACGCCGAAGCCGTCCGCGAGTACGAGGAGACCTTCACCGTCCTCCTCATGCAATCCGGCCTCCCCCGGATGGCCGCCCGCGTCCTGACCTGCCTCTACATCAGCGACGACGGCAGCGTCACCGCCGCCGAGCTCGTCCGCCACCTGCAGGTCAGCCCGGCGTCCGTCTCCAAGGCCGTTTCGCTCCTCGACGGCCTGGGTCTTCTCAGCAGAGAGCGCGACGAGCGCCGCCGCGAGCGCTACGTCGCCGACAACGACGTCTGGTACCAGTCCGTCCTCGCCAGCGCGCGCGCCAACGCCCAGCTCGCCGAGACCGCGCGCCAGGGCGTCGCGATCCTCGGCCGCGGCACCCCCGCGGCCGCGCGCCTGGAGAATATCGCCCGGTTTGTCGATTTCGTCGGCGAGAGCATCGCCCGCGCCGCAGAGCAGGCCCGCGAAATCCTGTACGCGAAACCCGAGGTCAGGGATTGATCTCCCACTCTTGACCGTCCTGCGCGCGACGCTGCTTCTCGCGCGCGTCGGCCAGCTTCTGCAACGCCGCCGGGTCACCGTGCGTGGTGAAGTGCTCGAACCCGACCGCCACGAACAGGGCGCGCGCGGTCACGGCGACCGGCCCGTCGGGCGCGTCGAGGTGACCGTCAGCGGAAACGTAGATCTTGCGCCCCGCCGTGCCGTCCAGGCGGGTCTCGATGTGCAGCGTCGAGCCGACGGGCACTGGCCGGCGGAAGTCCGTCTCGAGCTTGCCGGTAACGGCCGGGCGCCGCAGCAGGTTGCCGACTGCGCTGCCCAGCGCCTCGTCGAACGCGCACGCCAGCAGCCCGCCGTGCGCGAGGCCGGGCGCGCCCTGGTGAGCGGGCGTGACGGTGAACTTCGAGAGCACGGTGTGCCCTTCGCCGACGATCGAACGCAGGCGCAGCCCCGCGTCCACCTCGTCGCCGCAGCCGAAACACTCGTCGAAATGCACGCCGAGCTCGGTGCCGGGCGCGGGGGCCTTCGGGTGCACAGCGGGTGGCTCCACGGACACCGGCGGCCACGGTCCAGAAACACGACTCATGCGCTGACGTTAACCCGCGAGTAGCCGTTCGCGGTACGCGGCCTGACCTGCGGCGCGCGTTTTCCTCAGCGCACAGTAGTCGGAAAATTCCGTACGGTAGAACTTTCCCGACTCACACTGCCGATTAATCCCAGCGGGACAACACTCGGGAAATGAGCTGCATCGGACCTACTGGGTCGCGTACGAGGAGGTCGTCGCGGGGATGAGCGAGGCAACGGCGAAAACACCGGACGTGGACCCGAGAACCGTCAAACGGGCAGTCCTCGCGTCGGCGATGGGTAACGCCACCGAGTGGTACGACTACGGCGTCTTCACCTCGGGCGCCATCGCCACGAGCATCGGCACGGTCTTCTTCCCCGGCGAGGGCAACGCGGTGCTGAAGTCGCTCGCGCTGGTCGCGGTCGGGTTCATCGTGCGGCCGTTCGGCGGGGCGTTCTTCGGCCCACTGGGCGACAAACTGGGGCGGCAGAAGGTTCTCGCGATCACCATTCTGCTGATGTCGGGCTGTACTTTC
The DNA here is from genome assembly GCF_040607795.1 of Amycolatopsis sp. NPDC005232. NCBI lineage: Bacteria > Bacillati > Actinomycetota > Actinomycetes > Pseudonocardiales > Pseudonocardiaceae > Amycolatopsis > Amycolatopsis sp. NPDC005232. The sequence continues at coordinate 155,388 of NZ_JBEXHL010000012.1, forward strand.
CTGGTCGGCGTGCTGCCGACCTACGCGGGCCCATACAGCATGGGCATCGCGGCACCGATCGCGATCTTGTTGCTGCGCTTGATCCAGGGCTTCTCCACAGGCGGTGAGTACGGCGGCGCGGCAACGTTCATCGCCGAGTACGCGCCGACGAAACGCCGTGGTTTCTTCGGATCGTTCCTGGAACTGGGGACCCTGAGCGGCTACGTGCTGGGCAACGTCGTCGTGCTCGCGGTCACGCTTTCCCTGCCGGCCGACCAGGTCGAGGCGTGGGCGTGGCGGATCCCGTTCTTCGTCGCGCTGCCGCTGGGCCTCATCGGTCTGTACCTGCGCTCGAAGCTCGAGGACACGCCGGAGTTCAAGCGGCTCGAGGCTTCTGGCAACAAGCCGAAGAAGGCGCCGCTGAAGGAGACCTTCACCCGCAACTGGCGGATGATCCTCAACCTCATCGGCATCGTGCTGCTGCTGAACATCGCGGACTACATGCTGCTCACGACCATGCCGACGTACTTCACGGATACGTTGAAGATCAACGACAACACGTCCACGTTGATCATCATCGGCGTGGAGATCGTGCAGGCCGCGATCATTCTGCCGCTGGGCGCTTTGTCCGACCGCATCGGGCGAAAACCGTTGCTGATCACCGCCGCGCTCGGGTTCCTGGTGCTGAGCTGGCCGAGCATCAAGCTGATGCAGTCGGGCAGCATCCTGTGGCTGATCGTCGGGTTCGGCATCGTCGCGTTCCTGCTGGTGCTGATGCTGGCCGTGATCGGCTCGACGTTCCCGGCGATGTTCCCGACCCGCGTGCGCTACGGCTCGTTCGCGATCGGTTACAACATCTCGACGTCGCTGTTCGGTGGTACGTGTGGTGTCGTCGTGACGGCCCTGATCCAGAGCACGGGCAACAAGGACTGGCCGGCGTACTACCTGATGATCGCCGCCGTGATCGCACTGGTGCCGATCTTCAAGATCCCGGAGACTTCGCAGGTGCCGATCGAGCAGATCGACACCGCGGACACGGGTGGCAAGCTGGCGGGTGCTGCTCGCTGAGTTCGGGTTTGTTTCGCGGCCCGTCCCCCTTGTGTCGGGGGGACGGGCCGCTTTTATGTCTACTGTGGACAGTCCTTGGGCTGCTCCGCTCAGCGAACCTGGGCAACCTCGACCGGGCGAGGAGCAGCGAAACGCTTGCGCGCCCAAGTCGCCAACCCACCGGCGACCACAACAGCTACTACGGTTTCGATCATGAGTGCGGCGAACACCATTTTTGCTTCCTCCTCGAGTTCTCGGGCCGGCTCGCTCTTGTTCGACCGGCTGAGCACGGATGTCGGCGGCCTTCGTCGACCACCACAGGAAACATCGCCACAAGGCGCCCGGATATTTCGCCGAAAACCCACTTGGCCGGGGTGACGTCGGCCACCCTGGTTGTGGGGCGGTAACTGTGGTCTGAACAGGGGATTGGCGCCTCACTGAGTGAGAGATCTGGGCCGCTGGTGGCTCGGCTTTGCCGCCCGGCGCCTCGTCTGCTGGTACGACCGGTCCCCTCGTGCCACGCGGCTCGCCGCGATCGGTCCGCTCGCACGGCGCGATCGGTCCGCTCGCACGGCGCGATCGGTCCGCTCGCACGGCGCGACCGGTCCCCTCGCACCGCACCGCACCGCACGGCTTGGCGCGACCGGGCCCCTGGCGCCGCCGACGTGGTTCGACCAGTCCAGTCGCGGCGCGAATGCGGTTCGAAAGGTCCAGTCGCGTGGTGGTTGTGGGTTCGACGGGCCCGTTCGGGCCGGGCCGCGTGGCGGGTCCGTTGGCGCTGTGAGGCCTGCGCGACTGGTCCACTTGTGCACCAGTGGTGGCTCGACAGGTCCGTTCGCACGACAAGCGCGGCACGATTGGTCCAGTCGCGTGGTGGTTGTGGCTCGGACCGGTCCGCTCGTCCCGGCCGCGTGGCAGGTCCGTTGGGGCTAAGAGCCGTGCACGAGTGGTCCACTCGTTCAGCGGTGGTGGCTCGACAGGTCCCTTCGTGCGACGGGGCGGGTCGAAAGGTCCAGTCGGGTGGTGGTTGTGGGTCTGCCGGTCCGTTCGCGCCGGGGCGCGTGGCGGGTCCGTTGGCGATGCGGGCCATGCACGAGTGGCCCACTCGCACAGCGGCGGCGGCTCGACAGGTCCCTTCGCACGACAGGCGCGGCACGAGTGGTCCCCTCGCGCGGATCGGCCCGGGCCCAGCAGTCCACTCGCGCGGGGGTGGTGGTGCGTCAGCGGGTTGTGGCGATCGGTGGTGCGCTGGCGTGCGTGGGGATCGTGGTGGCCGACGGGGGCAGACGGACCGGCGTGCGGGGGAAAGACGGAAGGGACTCCGGCGGCCGGCCTGGCGCTTGGACCGCCGAGCGGGTCGGCGTCGGGTCGCCGGGCGGAGCGGTCGTGTCGGCGGTGGGTGGGGTGGTCGGCGGGGAGCTCGATGGCGAAGGCGTCGGCGCGATGGTCGACAAGCCGGGGCCGGCGGGCTGGACGGGCGTCGGCGGGCCGTGGTGGCCGGCGGCGAAGCTCACGGCCAGGCCCGCCACTACGAGGACCGCGGCGGTGGCCACGGAGCTGCCGGCCACAGCCAAGCGTTTGCGGCGGCGTCGGATGCGGGCGCCGTCGTTGATGACGTCGGTGGCGGAGAGGGCGAGGGGTGGGCCGTCCGGGAGGGTGGAGAACAGGGCGCGGATGTCGGTGCCGGAGGTCGGGTCGGCGTCGAAGCTGGTGGTGGGATCCGAGCCGAGGGCGAAGTCGCGGCCAGAGCCAGAGCCGCAGTCGCGATCCAAGCTCGAGTCGAAGTCGCGGCCAGAGCCAGAGCCGCCAGAGCCAGAGCCGCCAGAGTCGGAGCCAGAGGAGCCAGAGCCAGCGCCGCCCGAGCCCATGGAGCCACCGCCGAAACCGCCAGACCCGCCCGAGCGCGAGCCGAAGTCGCCAGGGCCGAAGCCGTCAGAGCCTCCCGGCTCACGCCCAAAGCCGTCAGCACCACCAAAATCACGGTTCACCGGAACAGTCACCTCCCTCCAGGAACAGCCACAGCCACGAAGTGCGGCCCCAGCCGGTTGCGCAAAGTGGCCAAGCCGCGGGCGGCCTGGCTCTTCACCGTGCCGGTGCTGCAGCCGAGGGCGGCGGCCGTCTCGTCGACGGACAGGTCCTCGAAGTACCGCAGCACCAGCACGGCACGTTGACGGGGCGCCAGCACCGCGAGGGCCTGGCGCACCAGCATGTCGTGTTCGGTTTCGGCGTCCGTGGTGGGGACGTCGGGTGGAGCGTCGGTCAGGCGCTCCCGCTTCCAGCGGCTGCGGCGGTTCTCGGCGAGGAACGTGCGCAGCACGATCTTGCGCGCGTAGGCGTCCAGGCTGTCGTGCCGTGACAGGCGCGGCCACGCGAGGTACAGCTTCAGCAGCGCGGCCTGTGTGAGGTCCTCGGCGCGGTGCCAGTCGCCGCAGAGCAGGTATGCCGTGGCCCGCAGGCTGTGCGCGCGCTCGCCGAAGTACCGGGCGAACTCGCCGTCCCACGGCGAGCTCGGCCCGGACACCGGACGGGAGCGGGAGATCACCTGCGCGATCAGCCCCAGATGTCCGGCAGGTTCAGGTCGCCGGTCGGCCCCGCAGGGATCGCCGTCGGCACGCGCACGCCGCTCGGCGCCCTCACGCCCGGAGCCTGCGCCGGCATCCGCGTCGGCACCGCGGTCGGGGGCGCGACCTCGGTCGGACGCTGCGTCGGCAACGCCGGCCGCGTCGTAGCCGACGGCGGCTCCTGGGCCGGCAACGTCGGCTGCGTCGCGGCCGTCGGCGGCGCCGGCTGCGCGAACGCCACCGCCCCGCCCGTCAGGGCACCCCCGGCCAGCAGCAACGCACCGACACTCAATGCGAAACGAATACGCAAAACAGCTCCTCAGGCTCACGAGCACCCCGGTCGGCGCCTCTTCTGCCCCTAGTCATGCCGACGGCGCCGAACCGGGTTGCATCGAGTTCGCCAAGTTTTTCCCGCACCCCACCTCGGCGTTCGCACCCGTCCCACGACGCACCCCGACAACGCCCGGCACCCTCGCCGACGCTCCACCAAGCCGGACGCTGCCCGCTGTCCGTCGGTCGCCGTGGTCGAACCACGCGCGGCCTGGCCGCGGGTCTCGGAGGGGCGCGGTTTCGCGGATTGGCGCCGCGCCTCCGCCATGAGGCTCGACCCGGAGCACAACGCATGCGAGCTGGCCGCCGGCACCCGCTGTCCCGCCGGGCACCGTGGTCGAACCAAATGCGGCCCGCCCCGCGACCGGCAGCAGGACCGAGCCCCACGCTGGGTCACAAGGCCCTGCCGGAGGTCCAACCCCGCTCTCCTGTGACTCGCGGCCGCGTACTCAGCGCCGAGTCGCGAACCGGGCCTACCTCGGCCCCGGCCGCAAACGCTTGCGCCCACCAATCAGCCCCCATCAACGACAAACGGCCGGAGGCACCAACCCCCGGCCGTTCACCGCACAACTCGAACTCACACCGCGGACAACTTGCTCCACGAAGCCCAGTCATAAGTCCAGTCGCTGTAGTCGCCGTCCCTCGACGTGAGCGTCTGGGTGCTGCCCGTGATCTCCACCGGGTCGCCAGGCAACACGCTGTCGTAGTAGATCTTCGCGTTCGCCGGGGACAGGTTGAGGCAGCCGTGGGAGATGTTCTTCTTGCCCTGCGCCCAGATGGAGCCTGCGAGGCCGTGGATGAACTCGCCGTTGTTGGAGATGCGGACGGCCCACGGGACGTTTACGTCGGTGTAGCCGTAGCGCGGGTTGCTCATCGAGTAGGTCGCGTGCTTCGACATCACCACGTGCACGCCGCTGTGGGTGACGCGGCCCGGGTCGGAGTCGAGGCCGTAGCTGACCGGGAAGTCCATCACCTGCTTGCCGTCGCGGATGACCTGCATGCGGTGCTGGGTGGTGTTGCCCTTGACGATCTGCGAGCGCCCGATCTTGAAGCTCGCGGAGATGTCCTGGCGCCCGTACGTGCCGTTGCCCATGGACACGCCGTAGATGTTCGCGTTGACCTTCACCTCGGTGCCCGGCGCGAAGTACTCCTTCGGACGCCAGTGCACGGAGGTGTCGCCGTTGAGCCAGGCCCACGAGCCCTCGGTCTTCGGTGTGGTCTCCACCGACAGCGCCTTCTCGACGGTCGCCTTGTCCTTCACGGCGCTCGGGAACGTCAGCGCGATCGGCATCGCGATGCCGTACGTCTGGCCGTCGCCGACGTTCAGGCTGCCCGCCATCTGCCGGCGCGGCTTCACGGTGGTGAAGGCGCCGCTGATCTGCACCGGCTTGCCGTCGCTGCCGGTCGCCTGGCCGGACCACGTGTAGGTCTTGCTGTAGCCGAGGTCCTCGGTGGTGGCCCAGCTCTTCTTGTCCGCCGACGGCTGGCCCTGCACCTGCTTGCCGTCCGGGTTCGTCAGCGTGACGGAGTCGAGCGTGCCGTCCGCGACGGTCACCTTCACCGGATCGCCCGGCGGCACGTCCTTGGCGTTCGCCGCGGGCGCGAGCGTGAGAGTGGCCGGCTTGGCGACCGGCGCGGCCTTCGTCGGGCCCCCGCCCGTGTTGCCGCTGGCGCTCACGGTGGTCGGATCGCTGCTGCACGCACCGAGCGTGAGCGCGGCGACGACCCCCAGAACCGCGATGCCCGCTCTACGGCGCGCGAAGTGTCGGATAGTCACACCGATCCCCAATCTCCCCTGGACAACCCCAACCACCCAGACGTCCCGAAGAGCCCGAGCGTTGATCGATTGGGTAGTGACCAACGTCACACCAACCTCGCGAAGTTCACGTACGGGGCCTAGGCGACTTCAGGACGTGCACGGTGATGTCCGGCGCGGCCGTGCGCAGTCAGCCTAACCGGATGGACCGACCGCGCTGCGTAGGCGGCAATACGACGTTCCGGTGACGTGCGAGTCTGTGAACCGATCTGCGAGATCACGGGCTTCAGATTTGGCCAGATCTCGGTAGGCTGCTGAGCAGGCCGTCGTTTTGCGTGTTCGTGGCTTCACACTCGCGGAACTTCTGACGCGAGCCGTGGGGCCCGACAGCTCTTCGCTCGACTCGTTGGAACCGCCCGGGACGGCCTGGGGTGCCGCTTCGGTGGCATTCGAAGCGGATCTGTTACGAGGAGTACAGCGGTGGCGCAAGGCACTGTGAAGTGGTTCAACGCGGAGAAGGGCTTCGGCTTCATCGCTCAGGACGGCGGTGAGGGTGACGTGTTCGTGCACTACTCGGAGATCGACGGGCGCGGATTCCGCACCCTCGAGGAGAACCAGCGAGTGGAGTTCGAGGTCGGCCAGGGCCAGAAGGGCCCGCAGGCCCAGAAGGTCCGCCCGATCTGAGACAAGCCCAACGCGTTTGTTCAGGCCTGAGTAAGGAACTCCCGGTGAGTCACTCGCCGGGAGTTCCTTTTTTTCGTGACAAGTTGTTGTGTGACACCGTTTTGTTGACACAGCGTGGTTTCACTGACACAGCGTGACGTCCGGTCATGGAAAAGCCCCCGGTGCTGGTGCACCGAGGGCTTTCTCGCTTGCGTTCGTCGCGCTTCGATCAGCGGGGGAGAAGCGGTTCGTCGAAGGAACCCTGGGGGAAGCTGAACTCGTCGGTCATCGCGTCGGAGTGCCGGCGCTCCTGCGCCGACGCGGCCTGGCCCTCCCAGGAGAGGCGTTCCAGGATCCACTCCATCGCCAGCGCCTGAGGGGAAATGTCGCGCTCGTTGGCGATGTCCTTGAGCTGCTGGCTCGCGATGAGGTTCATGCGCAGCTGGTAGACCTGCGCCTCACCGAAGCGCTTGCCGGTCCCGGTGCTTTCGGGGTCGGAGTCCGGAGCGAGAGCCGCGAGGTAGCTGGTGAGCTCCTGGTCCTCGACGACTTCTTCGCCCGCCGACTTGGCGGCGTTGCGGTGCCGTCCGGACGAGACGGCTTTGAGGTTCGTACGGCTGCCGAGGCGGCCGAGTGAGGGAAGAGGCACCCGGACACGATAACGGTTGGGTCTCGGCAAACAAACGACTGTGAGACACGACACAAGCAATTCGGTCGCTCATTGAGCCTATTCGATCACCTGATCAGCCCAACGGTAAACGCTGTTCAATGACCGTCTGTGGATGTGCTGTTCACGCTTTGCGCAAGGCGAGTTTCGGCAGGTCGCCACGCAAAAGTGCGGAAATGGAGAGACCCCCGCGCCAGGGGGAGGAACGCGGGGGTCGGAGGGGATCTCCACAGGCGCTGACCGGGGGTGTGTCAGCACCATCGATTGTTGCACGAGTTTCGGGCTTGGGCGAGTGGAACCCGTGAGAAATCCACACTCCGGTTCACTTCACGATCTTGTGAATGTGTTCGGCGATTGCGCAGGGTTGTGCGGAGAGTGTTCCCAGGTTCACTCTCCGGGGGGCTGCCTGTGGCGCTTCGCTCTGGCTAGCCTCGCGGCCAGTTGTTCAGAACCGGGCGGAGGGGCCATGAGCGGGTCTGTGGAAGTTCGACAGTTCCTCCTTCGGTACGAAGGTGCCGATGGCGGAAGCACGTCGCTGACCGGCGGCGGCGTGCCGACACAACGCGGGGCCACCGACGGCCAACGCGTCTCCGACGATCAAGTGCGGCGAGCCCGCCTTGCCGTCGCCAACGGCGCACTGGGGGTCGAGGACTGCTCCCAGCTGTTGGAGATGCTCGGCCTCGATCTCGACGAGGGTGGACAGGCGCCGGTTCAGCGCTGAGGTCTGTCGTCGGTCGGGATCGGGGTTGCTCGGAGTGGCTCGACGGCTCGGCGTGGGCTGTCGTGTGACTTGTTGACGGTTCTCGAGGTGTCGGCTCTTCTGCGCCCGAGGATCGGGGGTTGATCGCTTCGCTTGCTTCGCGGCTGCCGCGGGCTTGATCGACGCCCGGTGGGGCCGACGTGCGACTTGGCCGCCTCGCTGGTGCTGTTGTTGCAGGTCATGGGCTTGTCGGAGGGTTAGTCACCCCCCGGTGTAAAGCGGTGGGGGCGTGCCCTATGCTTGTAATCGCTCCCGGGGGAACCTGAGAGCGCAGCTGGTCGGTTCGCCGAAACCGGCTGGGCTCCCATCGTTCAGTGGCCTAGGACTCCGCCCTTTCAAGGCGGCAACGCGGGTTCGAATCCCGTTGGGAGTACGCAGTACAAGCTAGACGCAGTACCAGTAAGGCCCTGTGGCGCAGTTGGTTAGCGCGTCGCCCTGTCACGGCGAAGGTCGCGGGTTCGAGTCCCGTCAGGGTCGCAAGATCGTTCGGCTACTAGCCGGCGTTCCCGGCCAGGTAGCTCAGTTGGTACGAGCGTCCGCCTGAAAAGCGGAAGGTCGCCGGTTCGACCCCGGCCCTGGCCACAGCCCAGAACCGCCTCGACTTCGGTCGGGGCGGTTTTCTCGTTTCCGGGGTTGATCGTGGCCTTGGCGGCAGACTGCGACCTATCTGGGTCTTCAGAGCTCGATCACTCGGGTGAGCGCCAGGAATCGCCGTCTCTTCGGTACAGGCTTTCGCTCGCGTCGGTCGCCTGCCGCACCCAGTCGTCGAGCAAAGCTCCCGGGATTCTGATGGCGGCGTACCCGTGCGGGTCGATGAAGTGCGTGAACAGCGCCCACTCACGTTCGAGATCGTGGTCGTCTGCGTTCACCTGGCAACCTTGGGTTTGCTCGTGCGCGATGAGCGAGCCCCGCGGTACTTCGCCCCGCAGGGATGCGGGGCGAAGTACGCGCCTCTGTGTCAGCTGGGCCCGGGCGCTGAAGTGATCACAACCGGTCGGCGAGGGTTTTCGCCAGCGTGGTGTAGCCGGCGCGGAACCCGTCGTTGCGGGGAGCGGCCAAGGAGAGGTGGGCGATACGGGTCACGCCGTGGCTCGGCTCGACGACCGCGATGTCGGTGCCGTTGCCCTTGCTGAGGCAGTAGATCGCGGCTTCACCGATCGGCTGCGCCTTGTCGGCGCATTCCTGTTCGGCGGCTTGCAGCAGTGTCTTCTCCGCGACCATTGTCGGCGTCTCGGCGACTTCGAGGGTTCCCAGAGGGGAACCGGGGTCGTCGGCGCGGTGGTACTTGCAGGTGTAGACGGTCAGCCCGCCCTGAACTGACGGGATTTGTTCGCTGCTGTCGTAAGTGTTCGGGTCGCTGAACGCCTTCGCGATCTCCGCCGGATCCAGAAACGGACACGCCGCAGTCACCTTGGCCGGCGACGCCGCGGGCACGAACGGCGCCGGGGGAGGGCTGGTGCTCTTGCTGGGCGCCGGACTGCTGGAGGACGGCGCTGCCACCACTCCGCTCCCACCGTTCGAACAGCCCGCCGCAGCCGCCGCTACGAAGGCGGCGGCGATGAATCTTCGAGACAAACGCATGCACCGAATCCTGCCGGACTTTCCCGGAAATCCCGCTCTCGGAGATCCACTTGTGATCACTCGCAGTGACCGGTGCACGGGCTTTATCCGCTGTGCGTGAAGACTTCGCAGGATGACAGAAGACGTTTGGGACGTGCACGCCGACGCGTTCGACGAGCAGCCCGATCACGGGTTGCGCGACCCCGTTGTACGGGCGGCGTGGCGGGAGCTGCTGCTGTCGTTGCTGCCGAAGGCGCCGGCGTCCGTGGTCGATCTCGGTTGTGGCACGGGAAGTCTCGCCGTTCTGTTGGCCGAGGCGGGCTTCGAGGTGTGCGGGGTGGATCTGTCCCGCCGGATGCTCGCGCTCGCTGAGCGCAAGGCCGCGGCGGCAGAGGTCCAGGTCGACTTCCGCCACGGCGACGCGGCTGACCCGCCGTGCGAACCACACGCGTACGACGTGGTCCTCGTTCGGCATGTGCTGTGGGCCATGCCCGATCCCGCGGCCGCGGTGGAGCGCTGGACGCGGCTGCTGCGGCCCGGCGGGCGGCTGGTGCTCATCGAGGGGCATTGGTCCACCGGGGCCGGGCTGACGGCGACGCAGTGCCGGGCACTGGTGCTGGCCCACCGGCGAGAGGCGCACGTCACGAAACTCGACGACCCGGCGTTGTGGGGTGCCGGCATCGAGGATGAGCGGTACGTGGTGATCAGCCGGGCCTGAAGGCGGGTCGTGGCTACGATCGTGTCGGGGAGCTGCCGGGATGGCGGCCGCTCGTGGGGGGTGGGGGGATGGCGCGGTGGTCGAGGCTGCTCGTCGTGGGCCTGGTGCTCTTGTGCGCCGCTTGCGGAGGCGGGCGGCACCGGTTCGAGGAGACGATCGATCCGTGCGTGGTGCTCGAAGGTGACGTCGTCGCGCCCGTGACGGTTGGTCTGCACCACGAGGGCTCGTGGCCCGATGAGAGCATGGCAGTGACCGACGTCGATTACGAATCCACCGCGTGTGACGTCATCTACGCCCGCCAGGACGGCTACGAGGTCGAGCGCTCGAACACCCGCACCCTCCACCTCGACATCCAGCGGTTCAACGGCGAAGACGCCTTCTCCGACGCCGGCCACCGGTTCGGCGCGCCCTGGGCCGACAAGGTCGCCGGGCCGTGGGATCACGCGACCATCCAAGACGGCCAAGCCAAGGCCGTGTTCGACAACCTGGCCATCCACCTCAGCATCTCCGACGTCTCGAACGTCTCGCTCGGCCCGAACACGGTCGGGGTGACCGCGGGCCTGCTCGGGGCCGTGGTGAATCGGCTGAAGGCCCACTTCGGCTGAACCCGCGAAAAAACTTCGGGCAGCCGTGTCCGGACTGCCGCGCCGGCTCCGACCACTCGGCGAACAGGGCAAACGCCGAGACCCAAGGAGCCACCATGAAGTACCTCCTCACCATCAACATGACCCCCGCCCTCTGGGACGCCCTCCCCGACAGCGCCAAGCAGGACGTGTACGACGGCCACGGCGCCTTCATGAAGAACAACGCCGCCGAGTTCGTCGAGACCAAGGCGCTGGCCGCACCCGCCGAGAGCGTGATCGTCAAGGTGCGCGACGGCAAGGCAATCCACGAGACCGGCCTCATCCACGGCAGCGAGACGTTCTTCTGCGGCTACTACGTCGTCGACGTCCCCACGAAGGAGCGGGCGATCGAGCTCGCCGCGCAGGTTCCGGAGGCGAAGCACACCGCGGTGGAGGTGCGGCCGGTCGTGCACGAGGCTTGACCTGCGCCGCGGTGGAGGTAGCACCCCGGTCGGCATGACCGGGGAGTGGAATACCGACAAAAGCTCTACTGAGCGAACAACTCCGCGGCAGGCAGCGGCCGGCCCAGGTGATACCCCTGGGCCTGGTCGCAGCCGAGCTCGCGCAGCAGCGCCAGCTCCTCGGCCGTCTCCACGCCCTCCGCCACCACGGTCAAGCCGACCGCGTGCGCCATCGCGATGATGCTCGCGACGATCGCCGCGGCGTCGCGAGAGTCGGCGATGCCGGTGATGAACGAGCGGTCGATCTTCAGCGTGTCGAGCGTCAGGCGGCGCAGCTGTGCCAACGAGGAATAGCCCGTGCCGAAGTCGTCGATCGCGAGCAGCACGCCGAGGGAACGCAGTGCTGCCAGCACTTCCGCGGCGGCGACCTCGTCGCGCATCAGCGCGCTCTCCGTCACCTCCAGGCACAGCGCGGACGGCGGCAGACCCGTCGTCGCCAGGGCGTCGCGCACGGCCGGCACCAGCTGCGGGTCTTCCAGCTGGCGCACGGAAAGGTTCACCTTCAGCGACAGGTCCAGACCGCGGGACGAACGCAGGGCAGCCACTTCGCGCGTGGTGTCGCGCAGCACGAACTTGCCGATCTCGTTGATCAGCTCACTTTCCTCGGCCAGCGGGATGAACTCCGCGGGCGAGATCGCGCCGTGGCCGGGATGGGTCCAGCGCAGCAACGCTTCCACGCCCACCATCTCGCCGGTGTGCAGGTCGACCACCGGCTGGTACGCAGGCCACAGTTGTCCACTGTGGACGGCGTCGCGCAGGTCCTGCTCCATGCGCAGCCGCCGTTGCATGCGTTCGCGCAGCGCGACGTCGAAGAACTCGTACCGGCCGCGGCCGAGGGCTTTCGCCTGGTACATCGCGACATCCGCGTCGCGCAGCAGGCCTTCGGCGCTGCGCTGGTCGCCCGCCGCGACGAGGACGATGCCGATGCTCGCGTTCACGTGGAGCTCGCGACCGTGCACGGAAATGGGCTCCGCCAGCACCGAACGGAGGTGCGCCGCGAGCGAGCGCACCTCGGCGTCGGCCGTGGCCCCGGCTGTGACGACCACGAACTCGTCACCCCCGAAGCGCCCCACCACGTCGACTGCGGCGGTGGCGCGGCGCAGGCGCTCGCCGACGATTCGCAGCACCTGGTCGCCGACGGAGTGGCCGAGGGAATCGTTGATGATCTTGAATTTGTCGAGGTCGAGGAACAGCACCGTGGTCGGGCTGACGCGGTCGCGGCGATCGAGCCGGTCGAGCACGAGCGTGCGGTTGGCCAAGCGCGTCAACGGGTCGTGGGTCGCGTCGTGCGCCAGGCGGGCGCTGATCGCGCGCCGCTCGGTGATGTCGGTGAACGACGTGACCACCGAGACGCCGGCGGGGTCGTCCGGGTTGAGCAGCCGCGACGTCAGCGCCACCCACACGTCACGGCCGTCGGCGCGGCGCAAGCGCAGGACTAGGCCATTCTGCGTGATCCCGGTGCGGCGCGTGGAGATCGATGGCAGCTCGTCCTCGGGCAGCCGGTGTCCGGACTCGTCGAAGAGCACGAGAGACGAGCACGGCACGCCGATCAGCTCGTCGGCCGGCACGCCGAGGATGCGGCTCGCCGCGGGGTTCACCGACTCGATCAGGCATTTCGGGCCCACGACCAGCACGCCTTCGTCGAGCGCGGCGACCACCGTGCGGTAGTGCTGCTCCGCTCGGCGGCGGGCGGTCTCGTCTGCGCACACGAGCACGTGGCCGTCATTCATCTCAGCTGCGGAAATGCGGATCGAGAGCGGAGCCCCTTCGCGATGGTGGTGCGTCTGCTGCACCACGCCTCCCGCGAGCTGGATCGCCGCGGGATCGGGATCGGCGCCGAGCACCTCGCGCGCCGGGCGGCCGACGGCCTCCCCGGCGGTCCACCCGTACACGGTCTCGGCCGCGGGGTTCCAGCTCGTGACGATGCCGTCCCCGGTCACCGCCACGATCGCGTCGCTCACCTGCGACACCAGAGCGGCCTGTGCGGCGGCGGCCCGGCGCGTGGCGACGTCGCGGATCACGACCTGGATCGCCGACGCGGCCTCGTCGCCGGTGCGCAGCGACACCGTCTCGACGGCGAACGTGCTGCCGTCCACCCGTTTCACGACCGTTTCGACCGGTTCGCCCCCGGGCTTCTCGTCGCGATCGCGTTCGGTCACCACGAAGTCGGTGACCGGCCGGCCCACGACCTCAGTAGTCGACTGCGCGCCGAAGAGATCGAGCGCCGCGGGGTTGGCGTAGGTGATCACGCCGCTTTCGTGCACGCAGGTGGCGTCGGCGCTCAGTTCCACGAGCCGCCGGTAGCGTTCGGCCAGCTCCGCGAGCTGCGCCTTGGCTAGGGCGTCGGCCTCCATAGTGCGTCCGGTCCCCCTGTATCGGCGTGTGGCCCGTCGATTACACCACCAAGGGATCTGTCGTGTATATGCGCCGGGGAACCTTCGTATATCACGTGCCGTCGGGGCCTGGCTCCGCGAATTCCCTAGGTGTCGCGCCCGGCAGGCGCCGATTCGCGCCGGGCGCGAAGCCGCGGGCCCCAGTAGAAGAGGCCGAAGTGCGCCGCGCACGCGTGGCCGAGCACGGTGACCACGGAATCGAGGCTGCCGGGCGAATCGAACACCCAGACCGCCGCGATGAACAGCTCCATGACCACCAACGCGACGATCCGCGGCCGGCCGCGCAGGAGGAAAACGAGCGCGCCCGCGGTGGTGAAGAAGCCGTAGCTCACGCCGATGTCGAGCCAGCGGCTCGCGGTCGTCGGCAGCACGCCGCCGCTGATCAGCAGCATCACGGGCACTTCCGTGGCGAGCGTGGCCAGCACGTGGCCGCTGAAGAACACGATCGCCGTGCGGCCCGGCCCGAATCGGCGTTCGAGCGGGGCGAGCGCGATGGTGAAGATGATCGCGTAGGCGAGCCAGCCGCCGTCTTCGAGCCACAGCGCGCTGCTGAGGAGGGAGACGAGGGGGCGGCGCCAAAGGTTGTGGGCGTCGGTGCTGGAGAGCTGCAGCAGCTTCGCCGTGACGACCGGGTCTGCGAAGCGCAGCACGAGCGTGGTGCCGAGCAGGACGATGAGGTAACCGAACGTGAACGGTGTGGACCGCGGGGTCGGCAGCGCCCGCGCAAAGCTGCGGACCACGGCTCGCCAGGTCAGCGTCACCCGGGCAGGCGCGGCCTCGCCCACGAGCCGGTGGGTCCACCAGTCTCGGAGGGTGACCGGCTGTCGGGCTCGCAGCAGCATTACTCCAGGCTCTCCGGGCATCCTGGGAGTTTCGCTAAGGGCAGCTGTGAAAGCGCTGTGATTCTCACCCGCTAGAGTGACGCACACTGCGTAGAACTTTCTGTCATTGTTCACCCGTTCGGTGGCCCGGTGCGGTATGAATGGCCCACTCCTGGTGAAAGGCCCGCTGGTGGACGAAGAGGTTTCGGTCGCCGAACTACTCGTGCGCGAAGGTTGGGGCGAACGTCTGCCACCGCCTTCGCGCTCGCGCTGGCGCATGGTCGCGGTGATGGCGGCCGTCGTCGTCGGGTGTGGCGCCGCGGCGATCCTGGTGTCGTTCGGCACCACGACGAACGACGAGGCCACGCGCCTCACCGAGATGAAGGTCATCGAGATGCCCGACCGCACCGACGGTGCGGGTGGCGTCTCGGAGTCGAGCCCGCCACCGGCCTCGATCGCGGCGTCCGGAGACGGTCAGGACTCGGACTCCGGTTCGTCGAGCGACGACGAGACCACCGAGGCCAGCGCCCCGAAGATCACGTCCATCATCGACCCGCTCAACCCGCGCGGCGGCGGCGAGCCCGGCACGACGTCGAGCAGTGACCCCGGCACCGCGACCAGCGGCTCCGACTCGCCGACCTCGCCCACCGACTCGCAGCCCGGCTCGGGTGGTGGCTCGTCGGACAACCAGCCGCCGCCTCCGCCTCCGTCGACCACGACGACGCCCAAGCGGCCGTGTGTACTGGGCATCCTCTGCATCTGAGTCCGTCTGCTCCGACGCGTCGATTTCGCAACTCCGCTGTGCGTCCCCGTGGCGCGGGAAGTGTTGTGGTGCGCGGAATCCGGCCGGGCGACCGCTCGTGGGTCAGCTGTCGTCGTCCGGCATCAGTGGGCGCATGAAGCTGCGGCGGTACCGCACGACGCAGCCCGATTCGTCGCGGATGCGGTCGGCCGCGACGAAGTCCGGGTCGACGCCGAAGAGCGCGCGGTACTGCTCGTACGCGGCGAGGCTTTCGAAGCTGAACAACGCCCTGGCCTCGTCACTCGCGCCCTCCGCGGGCAGGAAGTAGCCGTGGTGCACGCCGCCCTCGCGGGTGACCAGGCGCATCCACGCCTGCGCGAAGCGTTCGAATTCGGTGATCTTCGCGGGATCGATGACGTAGTCGATCACGCAGGTGATCACCGGCCCCACACACGTTCCGCGGTCGAGACGATGAGCTCGAGCTTGCGCAGCTGGTCGTCCGTGGTGAGCTCGTTGCCCTCCTCCGTGGAGGAAAAGCCGCACTGCGGCGAGAGGCAGAGCTGGTCGATGTCGACGAACCGCGCGGCTTCCTCGATGCGGCGCACCAGATTGTCCGCGTCTTCCAGTTCGGGTCGTTTCGTGGTCACCAACCCGAGCACCACGCGCTTGCCCGGCGGCACGAAGCGCAGCGGCTCGAACCCGCCGGAGCGTTCGTCGTCGAACTCCAGGAAGAAGCCGTCGACGCCGAGCTCGCCGAAGAGGGCCTCGGCCACGAACTCGTAGCTGCCCGAAGCCGCCCACGACGAGCGGAAGTTTCCGCGGCACAGGTGGGTCGTCACGCTCATGCCCTCGGTCCGGCCGCGCAGCGCCGCGTTGATCTGCTGGATGTTGCGCAGGTGCAAGGTGTCCGGGTCGCCGCCCATGCGCGCGACGAGCTCGCGCTGCGCCGGGTCGTTCAGGTACGCGAGGCTGGTGTCGTCGAGCTGCAGGTACGTGCAGCCGAGCTCGCCCATCGCCGTGAGCTGCGCCGCGTACGCCGTCGCCAGGTCGGCGAAGAACTCCTCCAGATCCGGGTAGACGGTCTCGCTCACCGCCGCCCGGCCGCCGCGGTAGTAGATCATGCTCGGCGACGGGATCGTGAGCTTCGGCGTGATGCCGGAGTCCACGTGGGACTTCAGGAACTCGAAGTGCTCGGCGAAGATCGGCTGGTCCAGCCGCACACGGCCGTCGACCTGCAGGCCGGGCGGGCTGAACTCGAGGTCGCCAGCGAGGTTGTGGAACTTCACGTGCAGGCGCTCGTCGCTCTGCGAGATGCCGCCGAGCGAGTAGATGAAGTCCATGTGCCACGACGCGCGGCGGAACTCGCCGTCGGTGGCCGAGGACAAGCCGGCGACCTTCTGCATCTTGATCACGTCGCGGATCGCGTCGTCTTCGACGGCCTTCAGCTGTTCGGAGGTGATCTCACCCGAGGTGTGCCGGCGGCGGGCGTCGAGCAGAACCGGCGGCCGCAGCAGGCTCCCGACGTGATCGGCGCGGAAGGGGGGACGCGGAGTCATCCTCGCATCGTCACACACAAACCGGCGGTATGCGTCGTGAGAAGATGCGCGATCGGATCCGCGTGAAAGGGCTGCCCCCATGACCAAACACCCGGTCGACCAAGGACTGCCCGCCGGGCGGCTGCTCCTGCTGGGCCTGCAGCACATGGCGATCATGTACACGGGGTCGGTCGCCGTGCCGCTGATCGTCGGCAGCGCCCTGAAGCTCGACGCGGCGACGATCGCGTTGCTGGTCAACGCAGACCTCTTCGTGGCCGGTATCGCCACGCTGGTCCAGTCCATCGGCATCGGCAAGCTCATCGGCGTGCGGCTGCCGGTGGTCGCGGGCGCGACGTTCACCGTGGTCAACCCGATGATCCTGATCGCCTCGCAGTACGGCCTCACCGCGGTGTACGGCTCGATGATCGCCTCGGGTGTGTTCGGACTCCTGCTGGCGCGGCCGTTCGCGAAGATGATCCGGTTCTTCCCTCCGCTGGTCTCGGGCACGTTGCTGCTGGTCATCGGCGTCTCGCTGCTCGGCCCGGGCGCGGCGATGATCGCCGGCCACGACACGGAGGCACCCGACTACGCCACCCCGTCGCACATCGCCATCGCCCTCGGCGTGGTGGCGCTGATCGTGCTGCTCACGCGGGTGTTGCGCGGGTTCGTCGCGCAGATCGCGCCGCTGGTGGCGCTCGCCGTCGGCCTGATCGTGGCGATTCCCCTTGGCCTGACGCAGTTCGGCGGTGTGGGGCAGGCGAGCTGGTTCGGGCTCGCGTCCCCGCTGCACTTCGGCGCGCCGACGTTCCCGATCGCCGCCGTGCTGTCGATGTGCGTGGTCATGCTGGTGACGTTCACCGAGTCCACCGCCGACATAATCGCCGTCGGCGAGATCACGGGCCGCCCGGCCACCGGCGCGGACGTCGCCCGCGGCCTCGCCACCGACGGCCTGTCGGCGATCCTCGGCGGCTTCATGAACTCCTTCCCCGACACCGCGTTCGCCCAGAACGTCGGCCTCGTCCAGATGACGCGCGTGCGCAGCCGCTGGGTCGTCGCCGTGACGGGCGGCCTGCTCGTGGTGATGGGCCTGATCCCGAAGGTCGGCGCCGCCATCGCCGCGATCCCCGAGCCGGTCGTCGGCGGCGTAGCGGTGATCATGTTCGCGATGGTCGCCGCGGTGGGCGTGCAGAACCTCAAGAAGGTCGAGTTCTCCGGCAACCACAACACGTTCATCGTCGCGGTAGCCCTCGGCGTCGGCCTCCTGCCCGCCTTCGCCACCGACCGCTTCGGCACGTCCATCTTCTTCCAGCACTTCCCCGCGTGGCTCCAGACCATCTGCGGCAGCCCGATCACACTGGCGTCGATCCTGGCGTTCCTGCTGAACCTGCTGTTCAACCACCTGGGGGCGAGGAAGGATCCGGATCTGCTGTCGGCGCCGTAGGGGTGCTTGACTGATACCCATGCGGCACAACGCGCAGCGGCCACCGTCGGTCGTGGAGCGGGTGTTGGACGTGCTGGGCGCGTTCACGTCCGAGCGACCGGTGTTGACGCTGTCCGAGCTGAGCCGGCGGGCCGGGCTGCCGTTGTCGACGACGCACCGGCTGGCGGGCGAGCTCGTGCGGCGCGGGGCGTTGCAGCGTGACGAGCAGGGGCACTTCCGCGTCGGGCTGTGGCTGTGGGAGGTGGCGTCGCTCGCGCCGCACGGGGCGCAGCTGCGGGAGAGCGCGATGCCGTTCCTCGAGGATCTCTACGAGGCCACGCACCAGAACGTGCAGCTCGCCGTGCTCGACGGGGCCGAGGTCGTGTACCTCGAACGCCTTTCCGGGCGCCGCGCGGTGAACGTGATCTCGCGCGTGGGCGGGCGGCTGCCGTTGCACGCGACGGGGGTGGGGTTGGTGCTGCTGGCGCACGCGCCGGCCGAGGTGCAGGAGCAGGTGCTCGGGCTGCCGCTCAAGCGCTACACCGGCAAGACCATCCACTCGCCCGAGCAGCTTCGCCGCGTGCTCGCCGACGTCCGGCGCAACGGCTACGCGGTGAGTGACGGCCAGATCGAGCTGCCCGCCCTCTCCGTCGCGGCGGCGGTGCACGGCGCGTCGGACACGGTGGTCGCGTCGATTTCCGTGGTCGTGCCGGCCGAGGGGACGGACCCGCTGACGCTGGTGCCGGCCGTGCGGGCGGCGGCGCGCGGTATTTCACGGACGCTCGGCGCCACGCTGCGGCTTTCCGAAGACGCGCATCGCGAGACGCACTGAGCCTGAAACCACGCTTTCTTCCACTCAGTGGAAGCCATGCTGTGCTGAAGGGTGCCGACGCAGCACCCTGAGGGCCATCCCGACGATGTGAGGAGGCCCGGTGATCACGCTCGACGACGACCCGTTCTCCGACGAAGTCCTCGCCGACCCCGTGCCGCTGCACCGCCGGCTGCGCGACGCCGGTCCCATCGTGCGCCTCGGCCGCTACGACGTGTGGGCTATGGCCCGCGCCGAAGAGGTCACGCAGGCGTTGAACGATCCCGAGACGTTCTGCTCGTCGGCCGGCGTCGGGCTCAGCGACTTCCGCAAGGAGACGCCGTGGCGCCCGCCGAGCCTGCTGCTCGAGGCCGACGCGCCGGAGCACGACCGGGCCCGCCACACCGTGACGAGCGTGCTCACGCCGAAGGTCGTGAAGACCTACCGGGACACCTTCGCGCGTGAAGCGGAGAAGCTCGTGGCCGCGCTTGTGGCGCGCGGCGAGTTCGACGCCGTCTCCGACTTCGCGGAGGCCTTCCCGCTCAAGGTGTTCCCCGACGCCGTCGGCCTGCCCGCCGAAGGCCGTGAGCACCTCCTGCCGTACGGCGCGATGGTGTTCAACGGCTTCGGCCCCCGCAACCACCTCTTCACCGAGACGATGGAGCGCGGCGCGGTGGCCCGCGAGTGGATCGCCGAGCACTGCCGGGCCGAGAACCTCGCGCCGGGCGGGCTCGGCGCGCGGATCCACGAAGCCGCTTCAGCGTTCACCGAGGAAGAGCGCGCGCTGCTTGTGCGCTCCTTCCTGAGCGCCGGCGTCGACACGACCGTCCACGCGCTGGGCAACGCCGTGCTGTGCTTCGCGTCGTATCCCGGCCAGTGGGCCGCCCTGCGCGAGAAGCCAGAACGCTCGCGCGCGGCGTTCGAAGAGGTCGTGCGGTTCACGTCGCCGGTGCAGACGTTCTTCCGCACCACCACGCGCGACGTCGAGATCGGCGGCGTGCGGATCCCGGCGGGGGAGAAGGTGCTGCTCTTCCTGGCCGCCGCCAACCGCGACCCGCGGCGCTGGCCCGACGCGGACACGTTCGACATCACGCGGCGCGCGGCCGGGCACGTCGGGTTCGGCTCGGGTGTCCACGCGTGCGTCGGCCAGATGTTCGCACGGCTCGAAGGCGAGGTGCTGCTCGCGGAGCTGGCCCGGCGCGTGACGACGATCGAGCTCGCCGGCGAGCCGCGGCCCCAGCTGTCCAACACGCTGCGCGGCCTCGCCTCGCTGCCGGTGCGGGTCCGGTGACCGGGATGCCGAAGGTCACCTACGTACAGTCCGACGGGACCTCCCGCACCGTCGAGGCCACGGTCGGTCGCTCGCTGATGCAGGTGGCGATCGACTACGGCGTCGACGGGATCGTGGCCGAGTGCGGCGGTAACGCCATGTGTGCGACCTGTCACGTCTACGTCGACCCGGCGCGTCTCGACGATCTTGGGCCCTTGTGCTCAGATGAAGAGGAGATGTTGGACTGCACGGCCAGCCCGAGGGTGGCCACCAGCAGGCTGTCCTGCCAGCTTCCGGTGACCGAAGACCTCGACGGTCTGGTCCTGCGCTTGCCGGAGGAGCAGTTATGACCACAGGATCCTCGCCCGAGACCGTCCTCGTCGCCGGCGGCGGCCAGAGCGGCTTCCAGGCCGCGGCTTCGTTGCGGGACAAGGGCTTCACCGGACGGGTGGTCCTGGTCGGCGACGAGCCGGGTGTGCCGTACCAGCGGCCGCCGCTGTCGAAGGCCTACCTCAAGGGCACGGCGGGCGACGAGCAGCTGCGGCTGCGGCCGGAGGACTTCTTCGCGGAGAAGGGCATCGAGCTCGTGCCGGGGAGGGTGGCTTCGGTGGATCGGGCTGCTTCGCGGGTGGTTCTCGAGTCGGGCGAGGAGCTTTCCTACGACCACCTCGTGCTCGCCACCGGCGCGCGGAACCGGGTCCTGCCGGTGCCCGGCGCGGATCTCGACGGCGTGCTGATGCTGCGGACGCGGGACGACGCGGATCGGCTGCGGGCTTCGCTGGAAGCGGCCTCGAACGTTCTGGTCATCGGCGGCGGCTTCATCGGCCTCGAGTTCGCTTCGCACGCCGGGCGGCCCGTGACGGTCGTCGAGGCGCAGGACCGGCTGCTGGCGCGCGTGGCGTCGCCGGAAGTGTCGTCGTTTTTCAAGGAGCTGCACGAAAAGGCCGGGCACACGGTGCTGCTCGGAACAGGCGTTACGGCTCTGCACGGCGACGGGCACGTCTCGTCGGTCGAGCTGGCCGACGGCTCGCGGCTGCCGGCCGACCTGGTGGTGGTCGCCGTGGGTGTGGTGCCCGAGACGACGCTCGCTTCGCAGGCCGGGCTGACGGTGACCAACGGTGTGGTCGTCGACGAGCACCTGCGTACCGAGGACCCGAAGATCTTCGCGATCGGCGACTGCGCCAACTTCCCGTGCGTCCACGCGGGCGCGGCGACGCGGCTGGAATCAGTGCAGAACGCTGTTGACCAGGCCCGATGCGTCGCCGCCGCGATCACCGGCGACGCCGCGCCGTACGACAGTCTGCCGTGGTTCTGGACCGACCAGACGGGCGCGAAGCTGCAGATCGTCGGCATCCTCGCGAACGCGGACAAGACCGTGGTGACCGGCGACCGGGCCGAGGGACGGTTTTCCGTGCTGTCCTTCCGCGACGGCGTGCTGATCGCCGTCGAGTCCGTGAACCGCCCGCCCGACCACATCGCCGCGCGCCGGCTGTTCACGGCGGAGCTGCGCCCGTCGTACGCCGACCTCGAAGCCAGCTCGTTCGATTTGAAAGCCCATGTGAAGTCGCGTTCCGCGGCTTGACGTTATTCGTTCGGAGGTACCCCCGTTGCGCACCCAGGTCGCTGTGATCGGCGCCGGCCCGGCCGGTCTGCTGCTTTCGTACCTGCTCCACTCCGAAGGCGTGGACGCCGTCGTGCTGGAGGCGCGTGACCGCGAGTACGTGCGGCAACGCGTGCGCGCGGGGGTCTGCGAACAACCGACGGTCGAGCTGTTGACGGAGATCGGCCTCGGCGACCGGCTGGCCCGGGAAGGCCTGCCGCACGAGGGTTTTTCGCTGCGGTTCGACGGCCAGGACCACCGCATCGCGCTGACGGAGCTCACCGGGCGGTCGATCACGGTGTACGGGCAGCAGGAGATCGTCAAGGACCTCGTGGACGCGCATGAGCGTCAGGGTTTGCCGTTGGAGTTCGAGGTTTCGGACGTCGCTGTGTCTGATGTGGACACTTCTCGGCCGGTGGTCCGGTATGTGGATTCCGCTGGTGTTTCGCAGGTTCTCGAATGCGACGCCATTGTCGGCTGCGACGGTTTCCACGGTGTGTCTCGTCCGTCCATTCCGGACGGTGTGTTGCAGTTCTTCGAGCGGGAATACCCGTTCGCGTGGCTGGGTGTCCTGGCGCAGACGCCGCCTTCGCACGAGGAGCTGATTTATACCCATCACCCGCGTGGCTTCGCCTTGCACAGCATGCGTTCTCCGGAAATCACACGCCTCTACCTGCAGGTCGACCCTGGTGAGGACCTCGCGGCCTGGTCCGACGACCGCATCTGGTCCGAGCTGTCCGTGCGCCTGGCGGTCGACGGCGAATTCACCCTGCGCGAAGGTCCGATCCTCGACAAGGGCATCACGCCCATGCGCAGCTTCGTCGCCGAACCCATGCGCCACGGCCGGCTCTTCCTCGCCGGCGACGCCGCCCACATCGTGCCGCCGACCGGCGCGAAGGGCATGAACCTGGCCGTCGCGGACGTCCGCGTGCTCTCGCGTGCTCTGGTCACCCTGCTCAAAGGCGACCCTTCCCTGGCCGACGCCTACTCCGACACCTGCCTCCGCCGCGTCTGGCGCGCCGAACACTTCTCCTGGTTCATGACGACCATGCTCCACGTCGACCCGGGCGCCGATGCTTTCGCCCGCCGGTTGCAGCTCTCGCAACTTCGCTACACGGCTTCGTCGCGTGCCGCGGCGACGAGCGTGGCGGAGAACTACGTGGGGTTGCCGTTCGGCGCCTGATGCCTCACCGATTGCGAACCACCCGCCAAGCGCGCTTGACTCTGACACCGTGTGAGACCCGAACGTAGGTGGTGTCATGTTCAGCATCGGAGAGTTCGCCAAGGTCGGCCGCGTGTCCGTGCGGATGTTGCGGCACTACGACGCGCTCGGGCTGCTGAGGCCGGCGCGGGTGGATCCGCACAGTGGGTACCGCTACTACGCGGCGGACCAGCTCGCGCGGCTCAACCGCATCCTGGCGTTGAGTGATCTCGGCATCGGGCTCAAGCAGGTGGCCGAGGTGCTCGACGAGCGGCCCAGTGCGGAGCAGCTGCGCGGGATGCTCAGGTTGCGCCGCGGGGAGCTGGCGGAGCGGGTCGCGGCGGAGACGGCGCGGCTGGCGCGCGTCGAGGCGAGGCTCCGGTTGATCGAAGTGGAGGACGCCATGTCCGAAGTGGACGTTGTGGTCAAGCCGGTCGAGGGCGCTCGTGTTGTTGCCGTTGGGGGGATTGCCGAGTCGTTCGAGTACGACGACATCGGGCCCG
This sequence comes from Amycolatopsis sp. NPDC005232, assembly GCF_040607795.1. NCBI lineage: Bacteria > Bacillati > Actinomycetota > Actinomycetes > Pseudonocardiales > Pseudonocardiaceae > Amycolatopsis > Amycolatopsis sp. NPDC005232. Next base: position 178,806 of record NZ_JBEXHL010000012.1, read on the forward strand.
TGGTCAGCGGGCTGTGCGGGAGTCTCGCCGAACGGATGGAGCGCGCGGGCCTGAAGTTCGCCGGGCCGGCCATCGCTTGGTACGAGCCGGCCGACGATCGGGTGCACGTACAGGCGTGCGCGCCCTACGTCGGGTCGTCGGAGGGCGCCGGGCTGGACGAGGTGGAGCTGCCGAGCCTCGCCCACGCCGCGACGCTCGTGCACCGCGGCACGATGGCCACCATCGCCGAGTCGTACCAGGCTCTCGCGCGCTGGATCGACGACAACGGCTACCGCGCCGAACCGGGCCACGCGCGCGAGGTCTACCTGCACACCGACGGCGACGAGACGGGCTGGGTCACCGAACTTCAGATCCCGGTGACGCAGTTCGCCGCGACCTGACCTGGTCAACTGTGGGTTGACGACACCAGATCGTCAACCTACAGTTGACGGTATGACCTCTCCAGTGAAGCTCGACGACCTCATCAGCGCCATCAAGGCGAACAATGACAAAGACGCCCTCGCGCAGCTGTCCGACGCGGTGTACATGGGGGAGCACCTCGGTGAGCTGGCCGACCACCTCATCGGGCACTTCGTGGACCAGGCGCGCCGCTCCGGCGCGTCGTGGACGGAGATCGGGGTGAGCATGGGGGTTTCCAAACAGGCCGCGCAGAAGCGGTTCGTGCCGAAGGACGACGCGGCGGGCAACATCCAGCGGGTGTACGGGCGCTACACCCTTCTTGCGCGAAATGTGGTCGTGGCGGCGCAGAGAGCCGCCAACGAGGCGCGCAGCCCGGGAATCGACACCGTGCACCTCGTGCTCGGGCTGATCACGGAGCCCTCCGCGCTGGCTGCGGGGATCATCGTTTTTCAGGGCGTGACCCTGGAAGCCGTGAAGGAAGCCGCGGAGGCGAAACTGCCCGAACCGGTCGATCCGGTGCCGGACCCGATGCCGTTCAGTGCCGGCGCGAAGAAGACACTGGAGCTGACCCTGCGCGAAGGCTTGCGGATGGGCCACAACTACATCGGCACGGAGCACATCCTGCTGGCGCTCCTGGAACAGGGCGAAGGCGCCGGCTACGAGGTACTCACCGGGCTGGGCATCACGAAGGAACCGGCCGAAGCGAAGATCCAGGAGGCCCTCGCGGAGATCGTTTCCGCGCGGGAGCAGTGAGGTTCCTGCTTCTGGCGGTCATCGTCGCCGGTTTCCTGGTGACGATGACCGCCTGACCCCTAGGCTGGCGCGATGGCCGACCCGTTCATGGAGGAGTTCCGCCGAGCGTTCGAAGACGCCCAAGGCGACGGCCCTCCCGCCATCCAGAGCTTCGAAATCGTGGACACCCCGCCGCCGGACAACGACGAAGCCCTCGCCGCCGAAGCGAGCCGCCTGCTGGAGCCGATCGTGCAACAGCTGGCGCTTCTCGGCCCGCAAGGCTGGGAATGGTTCTCCGCCGAGTTCTCCTTCACCGTCTCAGCCGAGATCGCGCTCCTGCGCTTCTTCGCCGGCAACCAGCAGCGCGACGCCTACGTCCCCGAACCCATCACCGCCATGCTGCGCAACCAGCGCCACGTCGCCGCGCAGATGTCCGCCGGCCCGTGGTGGCGCCTGATCCTGAGCGTGCTCAACAGCGGACAGCTCAGCGTCACCTACGACTACGGCGACGAACCCTTCCCGCCGCACCAGCTCCTGCCGCCGCAGCACTACCGCGACGACCTCAAGACCTACCGCCGGCCGCAGGTCCCGCCCTGGCTCACCCAGTACACGCAATGAAAAAGGGACCCCTACCCAGAAACGGCGGGGGTCCCTTCACCAAAGATCAAGCACCGACCTCGTCACGAGAATCCGTGGCCCACAGGGTGTGGAACGAACCCTCGCGGTCCACCCGCCGGTACGTGTGCGCACCGAAGAAGTCACGCTGGCCCTGCACCAGCGCCGCCGGGAGCCGGTCGGCGCGCAGGCCGTCGTAGTACGCCAGCGCGGTGGAGAAGCCCGGCGTCGGGATGCCGAGCCGCACCGCCGTGGAGATGACCGAACGCCAGGAGTCCTGCGCGTCCTCGACGGCCTTGCGGAACGCGCCCGCGGTCAGCAGCGTCGGGAGAGCCGGGTCCTCGGCGTAGGCCGCGGTGATGTCGTTCAGGAACTTCGCGCGGATGATGCAGCCCCCGCGCCAGATCGACGCGACGGCGCCCAGGTCGATGTCCCAGCCGTACTCCGTGGCGCCGGCCTGGATCTGGTTGAAGCCCTGCGCGTACGCGACGACCTTCGACGCGTACAGCGCCTGCTCGACGTCGTCGGCGAAGGTCTCCAGCGCGGCGCCCTTCAGCGGCGTACGCGCCGGCCCCGCCAGCCCGCGGGCGGCCGCGCGAAGCGGCTTCGAGCCCGAAAGTGAACGTGCGAACACGGCCTCGGCGATGCCGCTGATCGGCACGCCCAGGTCGAGCCCGATCTGCACGGTCCAGCGGCCCGTGCCCTTCTGCTCCGCCGCGTCCTCGACGATGTCGACGAACGGCTTGCCCGAACCGTCGACGTGCTTGAGCACCTCGGCGGTGATCTCGATGAGGTACGACTCGAGCCTGCCGGTGTTCCACGTCGAGAACACGTCGGCGGTCTCCGCGGGCGAGTAGCCGGCGGCGCCGCGCAGCAGGTCGAACGACTCCGCGATCAGCTGCATGTCGGCGTACTCGATGCCGTTGTGGACCATCTTCACGAAGTGGCCCGCGCCGTCCGCGCCGATGTGCGTGCAGCACGGCTCGCCGTCGACCTTGGCCGAGATGTCCTCGAACAGCGGGCCGAGCGACTCGTACGACTCCTTCGACCCACCCGGCATGATGCTCGGGCCGTTGAGCGCGCCCTCCTCGCCGCCGGACACGCCCGTGCCGACGAAGTGCAGCCCGCGCTCGCGCAGCGCGGCCTCGCGCCGGCGGGTGTCCGCGAAGTGCGCGTTGCCGGCGTCGACGATCACGTCGCCCGGCTCCAGCAGCGGTGCGAACTCCTCGATCACGGCGTCGGTGGGTCCACCGGCCTGCACCATGATCACGATCTGCCGCGGCCGCTCCAGCGCGTCGACGAACTCCTGCGCGGAGTACGCCGGGATGAAGTCGCCCTCGTCGCCGAACTGCTCGACGAGCGTGCGCGTCCGCGCCTCGGAGCGGTTGTGCAGGGCGACCGTGTGCCCGTGCCGGGCCAGGTTCCGCGCCAGGTTGCGGCCCATGACCGCCAAGCCGGTGACCCCGATGCTCGCCTTCTTGCTCATCCGAACCCTTTCCGAAGTCTCTTCTCCGGTGCGAGCCTAGCGTCGTTCGGGCCGCGGCGAACCTGCGAGAACATTCACCGGGAGTTCGGGAATGGCCCGTCCTCGGCCGTTGTCGCCGGGGGCACGGTCTGTGCCCACTCGGCCCAGTCGGCCATCGCCTGGTAGATCCGGATCGCCGCCTCCACGGCCACGCGCATCGCCTTCGTCTGCGGGCTCGTGCCGAAGTCACCGCGGTCCTTGGCCGCCGCGTAGGCGCGCATGGTTTCGGCGGTCTCGCTGAAGAACTCGTGCTCGCGACGCAGGTGCTCGGTCAGGTCGTCCTGCTCCATCAGCCAGAAGAAGAACGACCGCAGCACCGACTCCGTGCGCAACGTGTGGTCGACCTCGCCTGCGGCCAACCACGCACGCACGGCAGTGAGCCCGGTCTCGGTTATCCGGTACGCCTTGCGCCCGCGCGGGCCGTGGCTGTCGACCTCGATCAAGCCGGCCTCGGCCAGCCGGGACAGCTCGGTGTAGATCTTCGGATGCTGCGCCGGCCACACCGGGCCGAGCGCCTCTTCGAACCGCCGGGCCAGGTCGTAGCCGCTGGCCGGCCCCTCGGCGAGCAGCCCGAGCAGCCCATACCGCAACGACAAGGCGACACCTCCGGCCCGGAGCCTACCTTGACATGTCCCTGGGGACATGTGGAAGATCCGTCGTGTCCTGGGGTACATGTCCTCGAGTACATGTGGAGACGGTGATGCTGGAACAGAAGGCATTGGTGACCGGCGCGACCGCCGGGCTCGGCCGCGCGGTGGCGCTGGCGCTCGCGGAGCAGGGCGTGCACGTCGTCGTGCACGGGCGCGACGCCAAGCGCGCCAACGCGGTCGTGGAGCGGATCGCCGAGGCCGGCGGCAAGGCCGAGGCGTGCCTCGCCGACCTGGGTTCGCTCGCGCAGGTGCGCGACCTCGCCGAGCAGGTGGGCGAAGTCGAGTTGCTCGTCAACAACGCCGGGGTCGGCGCGGGCCGGCCGCCGTACCGCAAGCGGGAGCTCAGCGCCGACGGCCACGAGCTGCGGCTGGCGGTGAACTACCTCGCGCCGGCGCTGCTCACCCGGCGGCTGCTGCCCGGGCTGGGCTCCGGCGCCCGGATCGTCAACGTCGGCTCGGTCGGCCAGGCGCCGGTGGACTTCGCGGACCTGCGTCTGGACCGTGGCTACCGCGGCTCGGAGGCGTACTTCCGCAGCAAGTTCGCGCTCGCCGCGTTCACCTTCGACCTCGCCGCCGAGCTCGACGGCAGCGATGTCACCGTCAACTGCGTGCACCCGGCGTCGCTGATGAACACGCACATGGTCCGCGAGTCGCTGATCCCGCCGATGTCGACCGTCGGCACCGGCACGAAGGCCGTGCTCAACGTCGCGACAGGCGCGGCCGGCGAGCGCAGTGGCCGGTACTTCGACGGACTGAACCCGGCCCGCGCGCACGAAGGGACTTACGACCTCGCAACGCGCGCACGGCTGCGCGAGGCCACAGCGGAGCTGCTCGCGTCTTTCCTGTGAACGTCAGGAGAAACAGCGGATGGGCGCGCCGTTGTAGGCGACCATGTCGGTGATCGCGGCGACCAGGTCGATCGGCGCGCCCCACTCCGCACCGTCCAGCTCGGCGTACGCGCGGTGCAGGTTGCCGGCCAGCCGTTCCTGTTCGGACAAGTCCGAAAAGGTCCCGAGGTCGGTCTCCTTCGCCAGCTGCAACGGGGAAAGCCCCGCCGCCTTGCCGCGTTCGGCCGTCTCCTGGACGAACTTCAGGTACGCGTCGACGACGTCCACCGTCTCAAGTCCGCACGGGCCGCCGTGGCCGGGCAGGATCAGCGCCGGCTCCAGCTCGCGGATCACGTCGAGCGCCGCGCGCCAGCCGGCGACCGAGCCCATCAACGCGAACGGGCTGCCGCCGTGGAAAACCAGGTCGCCCGCGAACAGCACGCGCTGCTCGGGCAGCCAGGCGAGCACGTCGTTGGTGGTGTGGGCGGCGTGGCCGGGGTGCACGAGCTCGATCACGGTGTCGCCCGCGTGGACGGTCAGCCGGTCGTCGAACACGACGTCGGGCGCCCGCAACTCCAGGTGGCCCCAGTCGTTGCCGACGAGCGCGCCTTCGTAGGTCTCGATGCCGGCGGCGAGCATCGCGTCGCGCGTCTTGCGCTGGCCGATGATCGTCGCGCCGCCGACGAGGTAGTTGCCGTTGGTGTGGTCGGAGTGGTGGTGGGTGTTCACGAGCGTGGTGACAGGTCCCGTCGTGGCCTCCGCGGCGGCCAGCAGAGCGCGCGTGCGCCGCTCGGTGGCACAGGTGTCGATGAGCACGGTGTGGTCACCGGCCGCGACGAACCCGCAGTTGTTGATGAACCAGGAACCGTCGGGCTGCACGTAGCCGAAGACACCGTCTGCGAGGCGCTTGACCTTCGCGGCGCCGGGGGAGCGATCGATCACGTCCGCCACTATGCCTCAGAACCGAGCGTCGCAGCACCGGGCGCCGATGTAGTCCGGATGGAGCAGTGCCAGTGTCCGAAAGGCGCTGGATAGCCTGGTCCAGGCGAGTGATACCCGGGGTGACTGGCTTTTCGGATCATTTCCTGGAACGCTGCGCGGTGTCATCATCGAACCCCGTTGGGTAAAGGTACTAACCTGGGTGGTTCGAACGTTCGCGCGTCGGCAGTGGTCGAGAGACTGCTACGGCGGTTAGTGGTCCGGGAGAGCAAGGCTGATGGCGAGCACCGTCACCTCGCGCCGGAAGCAGCTCGGAAACGAGCTCCGGCATGCTCGAAACGCCGCGCGGATGACACAGCAGCAGGTCGCCGAAGTTCTCGGCTGCACCCAGGGCAAGGTCAACAAGATCGAGTCCGGAGCAGTGGGGGTCAAGCTCGGAGATGTGCGATCGATGCTGAACGCGTTCGGGATCAACGGCGAAGAAGCCGACACCCTGATGAATCTGGCCCGCGCCGCCGCCGGGCAGCGCGGTCACTGGTCGGGCTACCGCTCGGTGGTGCCCCACTGGTTCCGCACCTTCACCGACCTCGAGCCGGCCGCCGCGGAGATCCTCACCTGGCACGGTGAGCGCATCCCGGGCCCGCTGCAGTCCGAGCACTACATGCTCAAGCAGTTCACGGAGGCGGGTGCGACCGACGTCACGTCGCTGGTGCGCAACCGGCTCGACCGCAAGGCCGTGTTCGACCAGCAGCAGCCGCCGTACTACCGGTTCATCGTGAGCGAGGGCGCGCTGCGCCGCGCTCCGGGCGGGATCGCGCCGGCGGTGATGCTGGACCAGGTCGAGCACATGCTGGCGCTCGACCGCTACCCCCGCGTGTACGTGCACGTGCTGCCCTTCGGCGCGAAGCTCGCCGCGGTGCCCAACGACTTCACGATCATGCGCTTCCCCGACCGCACGCGGGACTTCGTCTACATCGAACACTCCGCGGGCGGCCTCTACCTCGACGACGTCAAGGACTTCAACATCTTCGTCGACTCGTGGGACCGGCTGCGCGGTGCGGCGCTGGAGCGCGCTGAGACGCGGCAGTTCCTCAAGGAGCTCGCAGAGGGCTACCGGGCGCAGATGTCGCAGTGATTTCCAGCAGTGGCACGGTTTCTGCCGCGCCGGGCTGGCCGTTGATCTCCTCCTGTACGCGCTGAGCCGCCTCGCGCCACCGAGGTTCGGTGAGCAGCCGCACCGCCGTTTCGTGGATTTCCTCCGGCGTCGCGGTTTCCGGGTCCAGCGCGACGCCGGTGCCGAGCCGGGTCGTCTGGCGGGCGTTGCCGGGCTGGTCGGCGCCCATGGCGAACACGAGCGACGGCAGCCCGTGGGCCAGCGCGCCCAGCAGGCTGCCGGACCCGCCGTGGGACATCACGAGGTCGATCGACGGCAGCAGCTCGGCTTGAGGCACGAAGCGTTCGACTCGCATGTGCGCGGGTTGCGGCCCGAAGACGGCCGGGTCGAGCTGGGTGCCGACGGTGGTGGTCACGTTCGCGTTCAGCCGGGCGAGCCCCGCCAGCGCGCGCTCGAAGAGGTCGCCGGACGCGGTGTTGAAGTCCGTGCCGAGCGTGAAGTACACGCCGGGCGGCTCGTGCGGTGGCCGTGGCGGGATCGGGTCGCCCTGGCGGAAGGAGAACGCGCCGGGCGGAAACGGCGAGGCCGGGTCGCGGACCGACGGTGGGAACGGCGACAGCACGAGCTGCCCCTCCAGCATCGTCAGCTCCGGGTCCGCCGGCAGGCCGTGCGCGGCGCGGATCTCGTGCAGTGGTTCGGCCACGAGGTCCTTGCGCAGCAAGGTTCCCGCGGCGAGCACGAGGACGTTCACGCACGGCACGCCCAGCCGTTCGGCGGCGATCGCGGCACCGAAATCGACCTCGTCGCGGATCACTACGTCGGGCCGCCAGCCGCGGATGATGTCCAGCAACGCGGCGGCGCGTTCACGGCCGGCGCGGCGGGCGAAGAGCTCATGGATCTCCCAGTCGTCGCGCGCCGGGTCGACGGGCGGCAGCGGCTCGCGCACCGGCGCCACCTCAGCCCTGGGCGCGCTCGTGGCCAGCGCCGTGAACCCCCCGCGTTCGATCGCCGGCATGTGGCTGCCCGCCCCGGCCACGGCGACGGTGTGCCCGCGCGCCGCGGCGGCCCGCGCGACGGGTGCCATCGGATCGAAGTGGCCCCGGCCGCCGACGAAGGTGAAGAGGAAGCGCATTCCCGGCAAAGTAGTGGTTGACGACGGGGCTGGTCTCGTCGTTTTCCTGGGTGCTCGTCACCACAAGCCCCGATCGGGTGTCACTCGATCAGGGGTCGGCTGCGGGACGGGCCGGGAGATCGGCAGACTGGTCCGCACCAGCACACCGCGGGTCGGAAAGGGACAGCTGATGACACAGGTACCGGATTCCGAAGCCCCTGAGGGCATCGACCTCGATCGGCCCAACGCGGCCCGCATCTACGACTGGTTCCTCGGCGGCACGGCCAACTGGGCCATCGACCGCGAGTTCGGCGAACGCGCGGTCCAGACCTTCCCCATGATCAAGACCATCGCGAAGTCCGGGCGCGAGCTGCTCGGCCGCACCGTGCGTTACATGGCGCGCAACGGCATCGACCAGTACCTCGACCTCGGCTCCGGTGTTCCGACGGCGGGCAACGTGCACCAGATCGCCACGTCGGTGAACCCTGACGCGCGGTGCGTGTACGTGGACAACGAGCCCGTGGCCGTCGCCCACTCCCAGATCCTGCTGGAGCGCGAGGGCGTCGCCGACCGGCACGCGGTGCTGCAGGGCGACCTTCGCTACCCGGGTGACATCTGGCCGCGTGCGCTCGACACCGGCGTGCTGGACCCGAAGCGCCCGATCGGGTTGATCATGTCCGGCGTCCTGTACTTCATCGGCCGCGAGGAGGGGGCGCACGAGATGGTGCGCAAGTACCTCTCGCTTGTGCCTTCGGGCTCGTTCTTCATGGCCTCGCACATCACGCTCGACGGCGTGCCGGAGTCCGACGGCGACAGCCGCGAGTCGATCCACGAGCAGTACAAGCAGTCGAGCACCCCGATCCACTTCCGCTCGCGCGCGGAGTTCGCGGAGTTCTTCGACGGTCTGGAGCTCGTGGACCCCGGGGTGGTCTGGGTTTCGGAGTGGCGGCCGGAGGAAGGCGAGTCGCGCAACAGCGACCGCATGGCCGCCGACCCGTCGTTCAGCGGCGGCATCTGCGCCGTGGGACGGAAGCCGTAACGACGAATGCGCGCCCCGGGAGGGTGATGGCCCGGGGCGCGCTGGTTCGGTGGTCTGTGTCGCGCCTACGCGCGGGAGGGGCCCAGTCCGTGGACGAGCGGTGCGAGGTCGACGCGCGCCTCCAGCGGCCTCGTGGCGCGGACCAGGTCCGGCTGGCGCGGCGCGGGCACGTCGAGGTCGGTGTCCCAGGTGACCGGGCTGCGCAGTGGCGCTTGGATCAGGCTGAAGCCGAAGCGGCTGCGCAGCTCGTGGTTGATCCCACGCCGGCCGTGAGTGTGTTCATCCTCACGACGAAAGAGCGTGGTGAGCCGGACGGCCATGAGATCACACCCCCAGTTCCGATAGCGGTGACCGGGGCAGATCCGCTCCGGCCAGACCGAGACAGCTTTCGCACGGCATACCCACGCCCGGCGCCAGCCACTCGACGTGCGTCCGGGGAAGTGATTCCCCGCACCGCGCGAGCACCACAGTGGAAGAACCCGCGGTGTCCACCTCGAACACGTGCACGACACGGCGGGATTCGCCGGCCCTGCCGGGAGCGAGCCTGCCCGTCATGAGCACGTTCGCCGTCATGCTGTCCTGGATGATCACGCGGTCCCTCCCCCCGAGGTCGGCGACGGTTCGTGGGCTCCGTTGGCGGGCTGGGCCGAATGCAGCAAGCCATTCACCCACCACCGGCGCCCCGATCGATGCGATTAATCCTACTCCTGGAATAATCTTCATGTCGAGATCGGGTCGAGTTGATCACCCGCTTGGCCCTGCGGTTTGCTCCGTAGTGACAGAAAGAAGCCGGGGACGTGCGTGGCGACCGCACACCCTGCAGGAGGCTCGGAGGTACGACCCATGACGGATTATCCGTCGCTCCAGGATTACGACCCGGACAAGGCCGAGGGGCTGTTCGAGGACGCTGCCTGGGAGAAGTCGTTCGCCAGTGAGCCCAATGGCGGCAGCTGCGTCGAGGTCAACCTGGGCCGTTCCGACCTCGTCGGCGTCCGCGACACGAAGCTCGCGTCCAGTCCGGTCTTCGTGTTCGACCGGGGCGAGTGGGAGGCCTTCCTGGTCGCGGTGAAGGCCGGGCAGTTCGACCTGCCGCCCGGCGCCTGACGCTGGGTTCGCGATTTACGCAAGAGTCCGCGTGCGGGCCTTGACGTGAGTGGTTCACCAACTGTCACTCGAACGAGTGAGTTGCGCTGACCCAGGGTGGTCGCCCGGGCGCGAAGCGCCCCAATGTGGCGTTCGGTGCGTTGAGCGCACCGAACGCCACATTGGGGTGGTCGGGTCGGGGTTCAGCGCTTGGCCGAGTACGAGTGCGCACCCGTGCCGGCCAGGTTGCCGCCGTCGACGATGAGGTACTCGTCGCGGATCGGCGTACCGGCGAACCACGACTCGAGGATCTCCCGGGTGCCTGCCGCGTAACGCGTCTGGGCCGAGAGCGTGGAGCCCGAGATGTGCGGCGTCATGCCGTGGTGCGGCATGGTCCGCCACGGGTGGTCGGCCGGCGCGGGCTGCGGGAACCAGACGTCGCCGGCGTATCCGGCGAGCTGACCGCTCTCCAGGGCCCGCACGATCGCGTCGCGGTCGGCGATGCGGGCGCGGGCGGTGTTGATCAGGTACGTCCCGCGCTTCATCGTGGCGATGAGCTTGTCGTCGAACAGACCCTCGGTCTCCGGGTGCAGCGGCGCGTTGATCGTCACGACGTCGCAGTGCGGCACCATGTCCGCGGCGCTCTCGTGGAACGTCAGGCCCAGCTCCTGCTCGACCTCGGCCGGCAGGCGGTGCCGGTCGGTGTAGTGCAGGTGCACGTCGAACGGCTTGAGGCGGCGCAGCACCGCGGTGCCGATACGGCCGGCGGCGACCGTGCCGACGTGCATGCCCTCGAGGTCGTAGGAGCGCGCGACGCAGTCGGCGATGTTCCAGCCGCCGTCGAGCACCGTCTGGTACGAGGGCAGGTAGTTGCGCACCTGCGAGAGGATCATCATCACGACGTGCTCGGCGACGCTGATGCTGTTCGAGTACGTCACCTCGGCCACGGTCACGCCGCGGGCGATCGCGGAGTCGAGGTCGGTGTGGTCCGAACCGATGCCCGCGGTGATCACGAGTTTGAGGTTCTTCGCCTTCTCGAAGCGCTCGGGCGTGAGGTAGGCCGGCCAGAACGGCTGCGAGATCACGATGTCCGTGTCGGGAAGCTCCTGGTCGAAGACCGAGCCCTCGCGGTCCTTGTCGGACGTCACGACCAGCTGGTGGCCCTGGCTCTCCAGGAACTCCCGCAGCCCGAGCTCACCGGAGACGCTGCCGAGCAGGGCGCCGGGCGCGAAGTCGATCGCCTTCGGAGACGGGAGGGTCTGACCGCCGGGGAAGCCGTCGAGGTGGGGAAGATCGTCGCGTGCGTAGGTCTTGGGGTACCCGTCGACCGGGTCGTCGTACAGCACGCAGAGCACCTTTGCCATGGTCTGTCTCCCGAGGTTTTTCGTTGGCAGCTAACGATTTTCAGCTTCCTCCGGTGCCCGGGAGGGGTCAAAGCGTTAGTGCCTATGCCGACATAGGCCCCGGCTATCGCGCGGGCGCGAGGAAACCCGCGAGGACGCGCTCCAGCACTCCCCGGACGTCGACCTGCGGCGTCACCTCGAGCAGGGCGCGGGCGAGGATGGGCTCCGGGTCCCGGTCGGCCATCACCAGCCCGATCTGCGGCGGCTGGGCGGGGTTTTCCAGCGGTACCACACGCATGCCCGGCGGCACGCCGAACATGTGCAGCCACGCGTGGGAGATCACGCTCGACCAACGCCGCGAGGCGACGTGGGCGTAGAGCCCCGACACGGTGTCGGTCTCGATCGCCGGGACGACCGACGCGCCGGCCTCGGCGAAGAGCCCGTCGAGGATGCGCCGGTTGCGCATCTGCTGCCCGAGCAGGCACAGCGGCACGGTCGCGACCTCGGCCCAGCGGACGCGCTCGCGCCCGGCGAGCTCACCGTCGCGCGGTGTCAGGAGCAGGTAGCGCTCCTCGTAGAGCGGATAGGTGCGGACGGCGCCGAGCTCCTCATCGTCCACATAGGTCAGAGCGATGTCCAGTTCGTACTCGGCGAGGCGGCGCGTGATCTCGCGTGACGGAAGGGATTCCAGCGTCACGCGGGCGTGCGGGTGGCGTTCGCAGAACGGGGTCGTGAGCAGCGTCGCGGCGGTCAGCGACGTCGGGATCGTACCGACGCGCAGGACACCCGAGAGGCTGCTGCGCATCGTGGAGAGATCCTGGCGCAGGCCGTCGCACTCGGCGAGGATCCGGTGCGCCCACAGCAGCACGCGCTCGCCTTCGGGCGTCAGGCCCTCGAACCGCCGCCCGCGACGCACGATCGGCGCGCCCAGCTCGTGCTCCAGCTTCCGGATCGCGGCCGACAGCGAGGGCTGCGAGACGTGACAGGCGTCGGCGGCGCGGGCGAAATGGCGTTCTCGCGCGAGCGCGACGAGGTACTCCAGTTGGCGTAGCAGCACATCTCATCATGGCGCACGCCCGGGACCGGGGAAAGGCCTTGCGGCGTCAGGTCAGGTGCCGCAGCACGGCCGCCACCGCCGGCGGGGGATCACCCGCCGGACGGGTCACGGTGATGTGCCAGGTCGGGCCGCCGCGGGAGAAGGGCCGTGCGGCGAGATCGGCGAACCGCGCGGCCACGGACGCGGGCAGGATGCACGCGCCGAGGTCGTGGCGGACGAGCTCCGCCGCGGCGGCGACGTCGGTGACCTCGTGGGCCACGGTGCGGCGCACCTGCGCGGTGTGGAACGCGCGGTCGGTCGCCTCGCGGTTGGCCCAGCCCGGAGCGAAGTCGACGACCGCCGCCGCGGCCGCGTCGGCGGCGGTGACCGGCCGGTCACCGCCGCGATCGCCCGCGGGAGTCACCAGCACCATGGCCTCGCGCCGCAGCGGCCGGCTGACCAGACCGTCCCCGGCCACACAGTCCTCCACGGCGACGAGAGCGTCCACACTGGACTCGTGCACCGCCGAGCGCAACTGCCGCGGCGGGACCAGGAGGACCTGCACCTGCACCCCGGGGTGCTCCCGGCGCAGCGCCGCCAGGGCGCGGTGCGGGTCGGGCCACGCGCCGGGCATCACCCCGATCCGCACGCGGCCGTCGAGTTTCCAGCGCGCCCCGTCCACGGTCGCCCGGGCTTGTTCGGCCGCCTTCAGCGCGGCGCGGGCGGCGGGCAGGAACGCCCGTCCCGCCGGCGTGAGCGCGACGCGGTGGGTGGTGCGCTCGAACAGCGAGGTGCCGAGGTCGCGTTCGAGCGCGCGCACCACCGTGGACACCGTCGACTGCACGGTGTGCAGGCGGTGCGCCGCGGCGGTGAACCCGCCCTCCTCGGCGACCGCGACGACGATCTCCAGCTGCCGCAGGTCCATCCGTCCTCCTCTTCGTCGCGGTCAGGGCAGGGACAGCAGTTCGACGTCACCGCCCCGCCAGCCCGGCGGCACCACGGCGAGGGCGTCGGCGAGCGCCGCGCCCCACAGCGAACCGGGCCGGTCGTGGCCCACCGGGGTGACGTCGCCGCCCGAGCGCACGACGGGCACGAGCCGGGTGTCGCTCGGGTGCGCCGGCAGGGGTTCGGCGGCCCACGCCGTGACGGGCGCCGGCTCGCGGTGCCCGCCGAGCTCGGTCAGCAACGGCATGAGCAGCGTCAACCCGGCCCCGAGTGCCGCGAACGGGTTGCCCGGCAGGCCGACCACGCACCGGCCGTCGGGCAGCACCGCCAGCAGCTGCGGGTGCCCGGGCCGGACCGCGACGCCGTCGACGCGCACGTCGGCGAGTAGCGCGCGCAGCACCCCTCGCAGGTGGTCGGCCGGTCCCTTCGAGGTGGCGCCGCAGACGACCACCACGTCGGCATCGTCGTCGGTCAGCGCCGCGGTGAGGGCGTCGGGCTGGTCGGCGAGCCGGACGAGGCCGTGCTCGTCGGCACCCGCGGCGCGCAGCAGGCCGGGCAGCAGCGGCCCGATCGCGTCACGCACGCGGCCCGGCTCCGGCAGGCCCGAGGTCTGGACCTCGTCGCCGGTCACGACCACCGACACGCGCGGCCGGCGGTGCACCAGCAGCGTGTCGTGCCCGACGGCCGCCGCCGCGCCGAGCACCGCGGCCGTCACGGTGGTCGACGTGGTGAGCAGCTCCTCGCCCTCGGGACAGTCCTCACCCCGGCGGCGGACGTGCTTGCCGGTCACCACGGTGCCACTCACCCGCCGTCCACTGTGGACGGCGTGCTCCACCGGCAGCACCGCCCGCGTGCCGGTCGGGACCGGCGCGCCCGTGGCGATCTCGAGCGCCGTGCCATGGGCCAGCACCCCGGCGTACGGCGCGCCGCCGGCCCGGACCGCGCCCACCACGGTCCACGGTCCGGGCCCGGCGACGGCGTACCCGTCCATCGCCGAGTTGTCGTACGCCGGCATCGGCACCAGGGCACGGACCGGGCTCGCCAGCGCCCGGCCCAGCGCTTCGCCCAACGGCAGCTCCACCGCCTCGAGCGGCTTCACCGCGTCGCGGGCGATCCGGCGGGCCTCGGCCCATCCCCGGTGCATGGCGTACCTCCTAGTCCGGCCGGCCCGCGGCGCCGACCTCGGTCATCGCCCCGGTCCGCTCGTCGTACACGAACCCTCGCACGGACGCGGTGTGCGGCAGGAACGGACTGCTGCGCACGCGGCGCAGGCACTGGCGCACGTCCTGCTCGGCGTCGGTGAACGCCTCGGCCGACCAGGGCGGCCGGATCCCGGTTCCCTGCTCGACCTGGCGGGCGAACTCTGTGTCCGTGAAGGTTCGCATGCCGCAGTCCTCGTGGTGGACGAGGATGATCTCCCGGGTACCCAGCAGCCGCTGGCTCACCGCCAGGGACCGGATCGCGTCGTCGGTCACGGCGCCGCCGGCGTTGCGGATCACGTGCGCGTCGCCCTCTTCCAGGCCCAGCAACCGGTAGACGCTGATCCGCGCGTCCATGCACGCCACCACCGCCACGCGCCGGCGTGGCCGCTTCACCAGCCGGGTGTGGTCGAGACCGCGGTGGTAGCGCCCGGCGTTGGCGACCAGCGCGTCGATCTCGCCCACGGCTACGGCGTTCCCGCGAGGACTTCGCGCACCAGCCGCGCGGTCTCGCTCGGGGTCCGGCCGACACGGATGCCCGCTGCCTCCAGCGCCGCCTTCTTCGCGACGGCCGTGCCCGCGGAGCCGGAGACGATCGCGCCGGCGTGGCCCATCGTCTTGCCCTCCGGCGCGGTGAACCCGGCGACGTAGCCGACGACGGGCTTGCTCACGTTCGCCTTCACGAAGGCGGCCGCGCGTTCTTCGGCGTCGCCGCCGATCTCGCCGATCAGCACGATCACGTCGGTCTCCGGGTCCTTCTCGAAGGCCTCGACCGCGTCGATGTGCGTGGTCCCGATCACCGGGTCGCCGCCGATGCCGACGCAGGTGGAGAAGCCGATGTCGCGCAGTTCGTGCATGAGCTGGTAGGTGAGCGTGCCCGACTTCGACACCAGCCCGATGCGGCCGGGGCCCGTGATGTCGGCCGGGATGATGCCGGCGTTGGACAGGCCGGGGGAGACGATGCCGGGGCAGTTGGGGCCGATGATCCGCGTCTTGCCGCCCTTGGCCACGGCGTGCGCCCAGAACACCGCCGAGTCGTGCACCGGCACGCCCTCGGTGATGACCACGGCCAGGCCGATCTCGGCATCGACGGCCTCGATGACCGCGTCCTTCACGAACGGCGGCGGCACGAACAGCACCACCACGTCGGCGGCGGTCTCGGCCATCGCGTCGGCGACGCTGCCGAACACGGGCAGCTCGTGCTCGCCGACCGCCACCTTCTGGCCGCCCTTGCGCGGGTTCACACCGCCCACCACGTTCGTGCCCGCGGCGAGCATCCGCTTGGTGTGCTTCATGCCCTCGGCGCCGGTCATGCCCGACACGACGACACGGCTGTTCTCGTCCAGGAAGATCGCCACTTCTCAGGCCTCCGCGCTAGCAGTAACGGTCGCGAGCTTGGCCGCCTCGCGGGCGGCGTCGTCCATGGTCTCCACCACGGTCACGAGCGGGTGGCCGGCTTCGGCGAGGATGCGCCGGCCCTCGGCCACGTTGTTGCCGTCGAGGCGCACGACGAGCGGTTTCGTCGCGCGGTCGCCGAGGATCCCCAGCGCCTGCACGATGCCGTCGGCCACCGCGTCGCACGCGGTGATGCCGCCGAAGACGTTCACGAAGACGCTGCGCACGTCGGGGTCGCCGAGGATCACTCCGAGCCCGGCCGACATGATTCCGGCCGACGCGCCGCCGCCGATGTCGAGGAAGTTCGCCGGTCCTCGCGCGCCCAGCTCGGCGGCCGCGGCCGCGACGACGTCCAATGTGGACATCACCAGGCCGGCGCCGTTGCCGATCACGCCGATGTCGCCGTCGAGCTTCACGTAGTTGAGCCCCTGCTCGGCGGCTTCGCGCTCCAGCGGGTCACCGGCGTCCGGGTCGGCGAACGCCGCGTGGTCGGTGTGGCGGAACTCGGCGTTGGCGTCGAGCGTGACCTTGCCGTCGAGCGCGATGACCGCGCCGCCCTTGGTGCGGGCCAACGGGTTGACCTCGACGAGGGTGGCGTCTTCGGCGACGAAGACCTCCCACAGCCGCACCAGCGCGTCGGCGATGTCGCCGGCCACCTCGGCCGGGAACTGCGCCGCGGCGACGATCTCGGCCGCCTTGGCGCGGTCCACGCCGGTGAGCGCGTCGACCGGGACCTTGGCCAGCGCCTCGGGCCGCGTTGCCGCGACCTCTTCGATCTCCATGCCGCCGGCCACCGACGCCATGGCGAGGAACATCCGCTCCGCGCGGTCGAGCAGGTAGGACACGTAGTACTCCTCGGCGATCTCGCTCGCCTCGGTCACCAGCACCTTGTGCACGGTGTGGCCCTTGATGTCCATGCCGAGGATGTCGTCGCCGACCTGTTCCGCGTCGTCCGGCGTGGCCGCGAGCTTGACGCCACCGGCCTTGCCGCGGCCGCCGGTCTTCACCTGGGCCTTCACCACGACGGTGCCGCCGATCACCACGGCGGCCGCGCGCGCTTCTTCCGGGCTCGTGGCGACACGGCCGCGGGGGACCGGTACGCCGTGCGAGGAGAACAGCTCGCGCGCCTCGTGTTCGAAGAGATCCATCTGAGTCCTTCCTGGCGGGCCCGGGTGGGCCGCGAACGGGACTGGGGAGAAAAGGGCCGTCGGGCGTGGCGTCATCCGCAGCGGCTCCGGCGAAAAAAACCTCCGGACAAACCTGCGGATGGCCCTGGACAGCGGGTCGCTCGGAGAGTAATTCTAATGCCTACCTCATACGGTATGCAATCTACAGTTTTCGGTGAAGGTGCCGCTGACCTGGAGGGATGCCCTTCGCCGCGGCTGTGGACCGACGGCAGTGCAGACCGGGGAGCGCACCGGAACGAGCGCCCGGATCAGAGAGGTCCGGCGTGAGACCAGAGGAGTTGAGCAATGGCGCCAACCACGACCGGCCAGAACGTCGACAAGGACCGGGCCGCCCCTGCGACGAACGGCGGCCAGCCGGCTCCGGACACGATCTCCGGCGGGCACCTGGTGGCCAAGGCGCTCAAGGCGGAGGGCGTCGACACGATCTTCACGCTGTGCGGCGGGCACATCATCGACATCTACGACGGCTGCGTCGACGAGGGCATCAACGTCATCGACGTACGCCACGAGCAGGTCGCCGCGCACGCCGCCGACGGTTACGCGCGCATCACCGGCCGGCCCGGCTGCGCGGTCGTCACCGCGGGCCCGGGCACCACGGACGCGGTGACAGGTGTGGCCAACGCCCTGCGCGCGGAGAGCCCGATGCTGCTGATCGGCGGTCAGGGCGCGCTGAGCCAGCACAAGATGGGCTCACTGCAGGACCTCCCGCACGTGGACATGATGAACCCGATCACCAAGTTCGCCGCGACGGTGCCCTCCACCGCCCGCGCGGCCGACCTCGTGTCGATGGCGTTCCGCGAAGCCTTGGCGGGCGCGCCCGGCCCGGCGTTCCTGGAGATTCCGCGCGACGTGCTCGACGCCCGCGTGCCGCTGTCGGCCGCGCGGATCCCCGAGGCGGGCCGCTACCGCGCGTCCACCCGCAGCGCCGGCGACCCGGCCGACATCGAACGCCTCGCCGACCTGCTCGTGCACGCGAAGAAGCCGGTGATCCTCCTGGGCAGCCAGGTCTGGACCACCCGGGCGGCCGAGCCTGCGGCGGAACTCGTGCGCACGTTGAACATCCCCGCGTACATGAACGGCGCGGGCCGCGGCACCCTGCCGCCGGGCGACCCGCACCACTTCCAGCTCTCGCGCCGGTACGCGTTCGACAACGCCGACGTGATCGTGATCGTCGGGACGCCGTTCGACTTCCGCATGGGCTACGGCAAGCGGCTTTCGCCCGAGGCCACGGTGGTGCAGATCGACCTCGACTACAAGACCGTCGGCAAGAACCGCGACATCGACCTCGGCCTCGTCGGCGACGCCGGCCAGATCCTCGCCGGGGTGTCGCAGGCCGCGTCGGGCCGCGTCGACAACGGCGCGCCCGCCCGCAAGCCGTGGCTGGAAGAACTGCGCACCGTGGAGGAGAAGGCGAAGGAGAAGCGCCTGCCGCAGCAGCACTCCGACGCGAACCCGATCCACCCGTACCGGCTCGTGCACGAGATCAACGAGTTCCTCACCGAGGACTCGATCTACATCGGCGACGGCGGCGACATCGTCACGTTTTCCGGCCAGGTCGTGCAGCCGAAGTCGCCGGGACACTGGATGGACCCGGGCCCGCTGGGCACCCTTGGCGTCGGCATCCCGTTCGTGATGGCCGCCAAGCACGCCCGTCCGGACAAGGAGGTCGTCGCGCTCTTCGGCGACGGCGCGTTCTCCCTCACCGGCTGGGACTTCGAGACCCTGGTGCGGTTCAACCTGCCGTTCGTCGGGATCGTCGGCAACAACTCGTCGATGAACCAGATCCGCTACGGCCAGGCGCAGAAGTACGGCCTGGCGCGCGAGCGCATCGGCAACACCCTGGGCGACGTCCCCTACGACCAGTTCGCCCGCATGCTCGGCGGCTACGGCGAAGAGGTCCGCGACCCCAAGGACATCGCGCCGGCGCTGCAGCGCGCTCGCGAGTCGGGCAAGCCGTCGCTGATCAACGTCTGGGTCGACCCGGACGCGTACGCCCCCGGAACCATGAACCAGACGATGTACAAGTAGTCGGGAGGCAGGAAAAATGGGAAAGGCACTTGAGGGCGTCCGCGTCCTCGACATGACCCATGTCCAGTCGGGACCGTCGTCGACCCAGATCCTCGCCTGGCTCGGCGCGGACGTGATCAAGGTGGAGACGCCGGGACGCGGTGACATCACGCGCGGCCAGCTGCGGGACCTGCCCGGAGTGGACAGTCTCTACTTCACGATGCTGAACGGGAACAAGCGCAGCATCACGCTCAACATGAAAAGCGAAGAGGGCAAGGAGATCTTCACCAAGCTGGTGTCCGGTGTGGACATCCTCGTGGAGAACTTCGGTCCCGGTGTGGTCGACCGCTTCGGCTTCTCCTGGGAGAAGCTGCAGGAGATCAACGAGGGCCTCATCTACGCCTCCATCAAGGGCTTCGGGCCGGGCCGCTACGCCGACTTCAAGGCCTACGAGGTCATCGCGCAGGCCATGGGCGGCTCGATGAGCACCACCGGCTTCGAGGAGGGCCCGCCCACCGCGACCGGTGCGCAGATCGGCGACTCCGGCACCGGCATCCACCTCGTGGCCGCGATGCTCGCCGCGCTCTACCAGCGCACGAACACCGGCCGCGGGCAGCGGGTGCAGGTGGCCATGCAGGACGCCGTGCTCAACCTCTGCCGCGTCAAGCTGCGCGACCAGCAGCGCCTGGCGCACGGCCCGCTCGGCGAGTACCCCAACGAGGTGTTCGGCGACGAGGTGCCGCGCTCGGGCAACGCCTCCGGCGGTGGCCAGCCCGGCTGGGCGGTGCGCTGCGCGCCCGGCGGCCCGAACGACTACATCTACGTGATCATCCAGCCGGTCGGCTGGCAGCCGCTCACCGAGCTGCTGGGCCAGCCCGAGCTCGCCGAGGACCCCGAGTGGGCCACGCCCGAGGCCCGGCTGTCCAAACTGGACAAGGTGTTCGCGCTCGTGGAGCAGTGGACCGAGCGCCACACCAAGTGGGAGGTCATGGAGAAGCTCAACGCCCACAACATCCCGTGCGGCCCGATCCTGTCCACGAAAGAGCTCATCGAGGACGAGACGCTGGCCGAGCTGGGCACCGTGGTCGAGATCGACCACCCCGAGCGCGGGAAGTTCAAGACCGTGGGCTGCCCGCTCAAGCTGTCCGACTCCCCGGTGGACATCGGCCGTTCGCCGCTGCTGGGCGAGCACAACGGCGAGGTGCTGAGCGAGCTCGGCTACGCGACCGACGACCTCGAGCGGCTGCGCACCGCAGGCGTGATCTAAGGAGATTCTGGATGACCACGGGAACCGGCCGCGAAGCGGTCGAGAAGATCCTGGCACAGGCGGCGGCCGAGGGCCGGTCGTCGCTCACCGCCCCCGAAGGCCGCGCGGTCTGCGAGGCCTACGACATCCCCACCCCGCAGGAGCGTCTCGCGACCTCGGCCGACGAGGCCGTGGCGCAGGCGCAGGAGATCGGCCTGCCGGTGGTGCTGAAGATCGTGTCGCCCGACATCCTGCACAAGACCGAGGCCGGCGGCGTGCTCGTCGGCCTGCGCACGGCCGAGCAGGTGGCCGACGGGTACGCCACGATCCTGGCCAACGCCAAGGCCTACAACGCCGAGGCGAGCATCATCGGCGTGCAGGTGCAGCAGATGCTGACCACGGGGCAGGAGGTCATCATCGGGTCGGTCACCGACCAGACCTTCGGCAAGATCGTGGCCTTCGGGCTCGGCGGCGTGCTCGTCGAGGTGCTCAAGGACGTGACCTTCCGGCTGGCCCCGACCAGCGAGGACGAGGCACTGTCCATGGTGGACGGTATCGCCGCGGCCGAGGTGCTCAACGGCGTGCGCGGCAGCGAGCCGGTGGACAAGAAGGCCCTGACGGCCATCATCCACAACCTCTCGCAGCTGGTCAGCGACTTCCCGCAGCTCGCCGAGGTCGACCTCAACCCGGTGCTCGCCACGGCCGACGGCGCGACCGCGGTCGACGTGCGCATCCTGGTCGACCCGGACGCGGCGAAGGAGCCGGTGCGGTTCACGCAGGAGGAGATCCTCGCGTCGATGAACCGGATCATGAAGCCGGCCGCCATCGCGGTGATCGGGGCTTCGGCCGAGGCCGGCAAGATCGGCAACTCGGTCATGAAGAACCTCGTCAACGGCGGTTACGCGGGTGAGATCTACCCGATCAACCCCAAGGCGTCGGAGATCCTCGACCGCAAGGCGTACGCGAGTATCTCCGACGTACCCGGAGACGTGGACGTCGCGGTGTTCGCCATCCCGGCGAAGTTCGTGGCGGCAGCGCTGGAAGAGGCCGGGGCGAAGGGCGTGGCCGGGGCGATCCTGATCCCGTCCGGGTTCGGCGAGACCGGCAACATCGAGCTGCAGAACGAGGTCGTCGCGATCGCGCGCAAGCACGGAGTGCGCGTCCTCGGCCCCAACATCTACGGCTACTACTACACACCCGAAAACCTGTCGGCGACGTTCTGCACGCCGTACGACGTCAAGGGCGGTGTCGCGCTCTCCTCCCAGAGCGGCGGCATCGGCATGGCGATCCTGGGCTTCAGCCGCTCGGCGGGCATGGGTGTGTCGTCCATCGTGGGCGTGGGCAACAAGGCGGACATCGACGAGGACGACCTGCTCACCTTCTTCGAGCACGACGAGAACACCCAGCTCGTCGCGATGCACCTCGAAGACCTCAAGGACGGCCGCTCGTTCGCCGAGACCGCCAAGCGCGTGTCGGCGAAGAAGCCGGTGGTCGTGCTCAAGGCCGGGCGCACCTCCCAGGGCGCCAAGGCGGCGAGCTCGCACACCGGCGCGCTGGCCGGCAACGACAAGGTCTACGACGACATCCTGCGCCAGAGCGGCGTGATCCGGGCCCCCGGGCTCAACGACA
Organism: Amycolatopsis sp. NPDC005232; assembly: GCF_040607795.1. Lineage (NCBI taxonomy): Bacteria > Bacillati > Actinomycetota > Actinomycetes > Pseudonocardiales > Pseudonocardiaceae > Amycolatopsis > Amycolatopsis sp. NPDC005232. Next base: position 200,827 of record NZ_JBEXHL010000012.1, read on the forward strand.
TGCTCGAGTACGCCCGTGGCATCCCGTTGCTGCCCACGCCGCAGGGCGAGAACGTCGTGATCATCACCGGCGCCGGCGGCTCGGGCGTGCTGCTGTCCGACGCCTGCGTGGACAACGGTCTTTCGCTGATGGAGATCCCCGGCGACCTCGACGAGGCGTTCCGGAAGTTCATCCCGCCGTTCGGCGCGGCCGGCAACCCGGTGGACATCACGGGTGGCGAGCCGCCGTCGACCTACCGGAACACGATCGCGCTCGGCCTTTCGGATGAGCGCATCCACTCCTTGATTCTCGGCTACTGGCACACGATCGTCACGCCGCCGATGGTGTTCGCCGAGCTCGTGGTGGACGTGGTCGAGGAGTTCCGCCGCAAGGGGATCCACAAGCCGGTGGTGGCGTCGCTCTCGGGCGATGTCGAGGTGGAGCAGGCGAGCGACCACCTCTACGCCAACGGGATCGTCGCCTACCCGTACACGACCGAGAAGCCCGTGGCGGTGCTCGGTGCCAAGTACCGCTGGGCGCGGTCGGCCGGACTGCTCGGCTGATCACTTCCGGCGAGAGGGAAGGAGGCGTATCTTGCCGGACACCTAGCCGTCGGCCAAGCGGGGGACACGAGCACACGCACGAAGCGCCGGGCGCGCGGTCGCGCCCGGCGGGGGGCAAGGAGCCACCCCACTCAGAGGGAACCGAAGTCAACGTTGACGAAAGAGAACTCTCATGACCGCAGCCTTACCGACGTACCAGGAGATCGTCGACGACAACGGACGCAAGTACCGGATCGGTGAGAGTCCCAGAGACATCATGGGCCGCTCACGCGCATTCATGGTCTGGCTGCCGTGGGTCGCCATGATGGCGGTGAGTGTGTTCGAGTACGGCTGGGGAGCCGTCGAAGGCACGCTCGAAGACAAATATGGCTGGTCGCTGTCGGACGCGTTCTGGCTGGCCAGCATCTGGGCCGTGTTCCAGGCCGGGGTCGCGTTCCCGGCCGGGCGGCTGCGCGAGAAGAACATCGTCTCGGCGAAGACCGCCATGCTGTTCGGCGCGCTCTTCTCCGGGATCGGCTACTTCACCATCGCGCACAGCGGGAACCTGGTGCTCGCCTTCATCGGGTACTCCGCGCTCGGCGGCACCGGCGCCGGGTTGGTCTACGCCACCTGCATCAACATGGTCGGCAAGTGGTACCCCGAGAAGCGCGGTGCCCGCACCGGCTTCGTGAACGGCGGTTTCGCCTACGGTTCGGTGCCGTTCATCTACCTGTTCAGCGCGTTCCTCGGCCACGAGAACCTGACCATCACGCTCGACGCCATCGGCCTCTACATGCTGCTGGTCGTCGGGATCTGCGGGTTCCTGTTCAAGGACCCGCCGAAGAACTGGTGGCCCGCGGAGGTCGAGCCCATCGCGTGGCTGAAGGGAAAGGCGACGGGCAGCGCCAAGAGCCTGGAGAAGAACCCGCCCGCCGTCCGGCAGTTCACGCCGATGGAGGCGATCAAGACCGGCATGCTCCCGCTGATGTGGGTCACGCTGATCGTGATCGGCGGCGTGTCGTTGTTCGGCATCAACTTCCAGGTGCCGTTCGCCGAGGAGAGCCACTTCGGTGCGTTCGTCGCGGCGTCTTCGGCGGGCATCCTCGCGATCGTCAACGGCGTCGGCCGCGGCCTGGTCGGCTGGGCGTCGGACCGGATCGGCCGCAAGGCCACCCTGTTCTGGGTCCTGGTGATCGCGGCGGTGGCGCAGTTCGGCGTGATGTGGTCGGGCAACACGCACAGCCTGTTCTGGTTCATGGTGTTCGCGGTCCTGACCGGGTTCGGCAGTGGCGCGTTCTACCCGCTGTTCGCCGCGCTCGTGCCGGACTACTTCGGCGAGAACCACAACGCCACGAACTACGGCCTCGTCTACAGCGCCAAGCTCATCGGCGGTGTCGGCGGTGGTGGTCTCGCCGCGGGCGTGATCGCGGCGTGGGGCTACACCGGTGCCTACGTCCTGGCCGGTTGCATCGCGTTGCTGTCGGCCTTCATGGTGCTGTTCCTGCGCCAGCCGGGCCGCCGCAGCGGCCCGACCGCCTCGGAGCAGACCGGCGTGGTCGCGCAGGCCTCACCGGCCGCCGGGACCGCCGGCAGCTGACGCCTGCCGGGGTTTTCGGTACAGGGCCCGGGAGTGAGGGGGCGGCTGACGCCCGCCCCCTCACTCCCGGGCTGCTTCGGGCCGCTCGTGGAACGCCCGGCGCGTGCGTTCCGTGTGGTGGGCCATGATCTTCTCCGCCTTGTCGACCTCGTGCGCCGCGACGGCCTCGATGAGCTCGGCGTGCTCGTGCCAGGCGTCGTGGCCGCGGGGCCGGGCGATCGGCGTGTAGTACCAGCGCACGCGGCGGTCGACGAGCCCGATCAGCTCGGCCAGCACGGCGTTGCCGGTCAGCTCGGTGAGGAACGAGTGCAGGTCGGCGTTGGCCGAGACCAGGCCTTCGCTGTCGTCGGCGGCGAGCGCTTCGAGACCGGCGTTCTGCAGCTCCCACAGCCGGGCCACGTCCGCCTCGGTCGCGCACGCGGCGGCCAGGCGGGCCGAGTGGGTCTCGAGCACCGCGCGAACACCGAGCAGCTGGTCGGCCTCCTCGTCGGTGGGCATGTGCACGAACGCGCCCTGCGCGGGCCGCAGGTCGACCCAGCCCTCGGTCTGCAGGCGCTGCAGCGCTTCGCGTACCGGCTGTCGGCTCACGCCGAGGTACTCCGCCAGGTCGGCCTCGACGAGGTGCTGCCCGGGCTCGAGCGTGCGGTTGATGATGAGCTCGGCCAGCGCGTCGTACACGACCTGGCGAAGCGGCGCCGGCCGCTCCACACGCTGGGCGGACTTCGCCGCGAGGGACCCCTTGGCCGTTCGCCGACCGGTGGGCCCGCGCTCGGGCAGGGGAGAGGCGGGCTGGGTCACGGGGCACCTCTGGTCTGAGTAGACGCGGTCCGCGGGAACGCGGGGAAACCGCGGGATTTCGTGGAGCTGATCCGAGAATACAGGTTTTGGTATGCAAAATCCCAACTCTTCACTCTGTGGCCTGGATCTCACCCGAAGTGGATCAATCGGACGGGCGTGAAATGACAATCAGTATCGGGTCCGCCTGCTCCGCCCGGGTGTCATCGGCGAATTCCATCACCGGATCCTGGTGCCTGAGCGCATCTCGGGATACTGTATGCAATCGCTGTGTTCGACCGAGCGGGAGGCACACAATGCGGGTTGCTGTTCTGGGCGCGGGCGCGATCGGCGCCTACGTGGGTGCGGCTATGCACCGAGGCGGCACCGAGGTCCATCTGGTCGCGCGCAAGGCGCACCTCGAGGCGATGCGCGAACACGGAGTGCGGGTGCTCAGTCCCCGCGGAGACTTCACCGCGCGTCCCCACGTCACCGACGACCCGGCCGAGATCGGCCCGGTCGACTTCGTTTTCCTCGGGCTCAAAGCCCATTCCTACCCGAGCAGCGGTGAGCTGCTCGAACCACTGCTGGGCCCGGACACCGCGCTCGTCGCGGCGCAGAACGGCATCCCGTGGTGGTACTTCCACGGCCTGGCCGGACATCCGCTGGAGGGTCACCGGGTCGAGACCGTCGACCCGGACGGCGAGACCAGCCGGGTGATGGCGGTCGAGCGCGCCATCGGGTGCGTCGTCTACTGCTCCACCGTGATCGAGGAGCCGGGCGTGATCCGGCACCTCGAGGGCACGCGGTTCTCCCTCGGCGAGCCGGCGGGCGGGGTCTCACCCCGCTGCGTCGCGCTGTCCGAGGCGATGATCGAGGGCGGCCTCAAGGCGCCCGTCGAGCCCAACCTGCGCGACGACATCTGGGTCAAGCTCATGGGCAACGTCGCCTTCAACCCGTTGAGCGCGCTGACCCGGGCGACGATGGCGCAGATGTGCGAGCACCAGGACACGCGCGAACTCGTGGCCACGATGATGACCGAGACCCTCGCGATCGCCCGGGCCGCGGGGGCGGATCCCCAGGTCTCCGTGGAGAAGCGGATCGACGGCGCCTGGCGCGTCGGCCACCACAAGACGTCGATGCTGCAGGACCTCGAGGCCGGCAAGCCGCTGGAGATCGACGCCATCATCGGCGCCGTCGTCGAGCTGGCCGAGCTCACCGGGGTGCCCGCACCCGCGCTGCGCCACGTGCACGCGGCCATCGGCTTGCTGAACCGGACGGCCACCGCCGTGCCGGTCGGCTGACACCCATCCCACCACCTCCTGGAGGCAGAAGATGAAGCGCAGGAAGGACACCACGCCGTACGCCCGGCTGACGGAGCCGCTGGTGCGGGACTCCGGTGTGCTGCGGCCGGCGACGTGGGAAGAGGCGCTCGACCGCGCCGCCGCGGGGTTCCGGCGCACGCTGGAGACGAAGGGCCCCGAGGGCTTCGGCATGTTCTCCTGCGCGCGGTCCACGAACGAAATGAACTACGTGGCCCAGAAGTTCACCCGCGCGGTGATGGGCACCAACAACGTCGACTCGTGCAACCGGACCTGCCACGCCCCCAGCGTGGCGGGTCTGGCGCGGGTGTTCGACAGCGGCGGCGGCACGTCGTCGTACGCGGAGATCGAAGACTCCGACGTGATCGTGATCTGGGGCGGCAACCCGCGCGAGGCGCACCCGATCTTCTTCCAGCACGTGCTCAAGGCCGTCCACAAGGGAGCGAAGCTCTTCGTGGTGGACCCGCGCCAGACGAGCACGGCGAAGTGGGCGCACCGGCAGCTGCAGCTGGAGGTCGGGACCGACATCCCGCTCGCCAACGCGATCGCGCGGGAGATCATCCACTCCGGACTGGCCAACACCACGTTCATCGAGCGGGCCACGGAGGGCTACGAAGAGTTCGCCGCCTCCGTGGAGCCGTGGACGCTCGAGGTCGCCGAGCAGGTCACGAAGGTGCCGGCCGAGCTCATCAAGGAGCTGGCCCACACCTACGCGCGCGCCGACCGCGCGCAGATGTCGTGGACGCTGGGCATCACCGAACACCACAACGGCACCGACAACGTGCTGTCGCTGATCAACCTGTCGCTGCTGGCCGGGCAGGTCGGGCGCTACGGCGCCGGGCTGAACCCGTTGCGCGGGCAGAACAACGTGCAGGGCGGCGGCGACATGGGCGCGATCCCGGACCGGATGCCCGGGTTCCAGGACATCCTCGACCCGGCCGTGCGCGCGAAGTTCGACGAGGCGTGGGGCTCGCACATCCCGGCGTACAAGGGCAAGAACCTCACACAGATGCTCGAGGCGATGGAGGACGGCCTGATCACCTGCGTGTACGTGATCGGGGAGAACCCGGTGCAGTCCGAGGCCGACTGCGAGCACACGATCAAGCGCCTGTCGAACATCGAGCACCTGGTGGTGCAGGACATCTTCCTCACCAAGACCGCGCAGCTGGCCGACGTGGTGCTGCCCGCGTCGGCCGCGTGGTGCGAGAGCGACGGCACCTTCACCAACAGCGAGCGGCGCGTGCAGCGCGTGCGCAAAGCGGTGAACCCGCCGGCCGGCGCGCGCGACGACATCGAGGTGCTCTCGGAGCTCGCCCGCCGCCTCGGGCACGACTGGCACTACAGCGGCGACGACGGCCGTGAGGTGTGGGACGAGCTGCGGTCGCTCTCGCCGATCCACACCGGCATGAGCTACGAGCGCCTCGAGGAGCTCGGCGGCATCCAGTGGCCGTGCTACAGCGAGGACACACTGGAGCCGTCGTTCCTGCACGCCCGCCTGTGGGCCGAGGACCCGGCTGAGCGCGGCCGGCCGGCGCCGTTCACCGTGCTGCGCCACAGCCCGCCGGTCGACGTGCTCGACGACGAGTTCCCGTTGCGGCTCACCACGGGCCGGCGGCTCGACTCGTACAACACCGGTGTGCAGTCCGGCGGGTTCCCGTCACCGCGCCGGCGCGGCGAGACGCTCGACCTGTGCTCGGCAGACGCCGCGCAGCTGGGTGTGGTGGAGGACGAAATGGTGCAGATTTCCTCGCGGCGGGGCGCGATCGTCGCGCCGGTGCGGATCGACGAGGGGCTGCGCCCCGGCCTGGCGTTCATGACGTTCCACTTCCCGGACGAGGTCGACGTCAACGTGATCACCATCGAGGCGACGGATCCGGTGGCGGGGACGGCTGAGTACAAGGCCGCCGCTATCCGGGTGGATAAATTGTCTTCGGGGGGTCCAGGGGGGCTTGCCCCCCGGCTGGGGTCTGGGGCTCGGCCCCAGAAGACACAGCTCGACGCGGTCGCGGGCTGAGGGGGCAGGGATGGATCTTCAGTTCCTCGACGCGAAGGCCACCTTCGAAGAACGCGCGGCCGTGGACGCGTTGCCCGAGGGTGCGGCGCGAGACCAGTTGCTGCCCGCGCTGCACGCCGTGAACGACCGCGTCGGCTGGATCAGCCAGGGCGCGCTGAACTACATCTGCGAGAAGCTGCACGTGCCGCCGGCCGACGCGTACGGCGTGGCGAGCTTCTACTCGCTGTTCTCGCTCACCGAGCGACCGGAACGGGTGGTGCACGTGTGCACCGACCTGGCGTGCCGCGTCAGCGGGGCCGACACGGTGTGCGACACGCTCACCGAGCACGTCGGCCCCGCGGGCAAGGCGCGCGGCGGCGTGACGTGGCTGCGCAGCCCGTGCCTGGGTGTGTGCGAGAAGGCGCCCGCGGCGCTGGCGTTCGAGGCCGGCGACCCGGCGGGCAGCGAGCTGCTCGCGCCCGCCACCGGCGCGGAGGTCGTGCTGGCCGCGGGCCGCTCTCCGGCCACGGAGGAGGGTGCGGCGCCGGTGCTGCACCAGACGGACCGGGAGTCGCTCAAGCTGCTGCACCGGGTCGGGGCTGTCGACCCGGAAAGCCTCGACGACTACCGTGCCACCGGCGGCTACGCGGCGCTGCGCAACGCGTTGCAGCTCGGCCCGAACGGCGTGATCCGCGAGGTCACCGACTCCGGGCTGATGGGCCGCGGCGGTGCCGCGTTCCCGACCGGGCGCAAGTGGGAGGGCGCGGCGCGCCAGCCCGCCCTGCCGCACTACCTGGTGTGCAACGCGGACGAGAGCGAGCCCGGCACGTTCAAGGACCGCGTGCTGCTGGAGGGCGACCCGTTCGCGCTGGTCGAGGCGATGACGATCGCCGGGTTCGCGACCGGCGCCACCCTCGGCTACCTGTACCTGCGCGGCGAGTACCCCCGGGCGCGCCGGCTCGTGCAGAACGCGATCGACGTCGCCCGCGAGCGCGGGTTCCTCGGCACCGACATCATGGGCCACGAGGGGTTCTCGTTCGACATCGAGATCCGCCGCGGCGCCGGCGCCTACATCTGCGGCGAGGAGACGGCGATCTTCAACTCGATCGAGGGCTTCCGCGGGGAGCCGAGGTCGAAGCCGCCGTTCCCGACCGAGCAGGGCCTGTTCGGCAAGCCGACAGTGGTGAACAACGTCGAGACGCTGGTCAACGTGCCGCCGATCCTCACCGCCGGTTACGCGGCGTACCGGAAGATCGGCACGGAGAAATCGGCCGGGCCCAAGCTGTTCTGCCTGTCGGGCAACGTGCGCAAGCCCGGCGTCTACGAGGTCCCGTTCGGCACCACGCTGCGCGAGCTGCTGGAGCTGGCCGGGGGAGTGCCGGAAGGCCGCGAGCTGCGGGCGGTGCTGCTGGGCGGCGCGGCCGGCGGGTTCGTGCGGCCCGACGAGCTCGACCTGCCGCTGACGATGGAGGACGCGCGCGCCGCCGGCACCACGCTCGGCTCCGGCGTCGTCCTGGCGCTGGACGACAAAGCCGACCTCGGCGGGTTCCTGCTGCGCATCGCGTCGTTCTTCCGCGACGAGTCGTGCGGGCAGTGCGTGCCCTGCCGGATCGGGACGGTCCGGCAGGAGGAAGCGGTGAGCCGCATCGTCGGCGGCCGCAAGCTGAGTACCGGCGCGGACGATCTCGCGCTGCTGCGGGAGGTTGGGCAGGTGATGCGGGACTCTTCGATCTGTGGGCTGGGGCAGACGGCGTGGAACGCGATCGAGTCGGCCGTCGAGCGGCTGGGTGCGTTGGACGGAGCGGAGTCATGACCACCGACGACACACTCTTTACCGTGGAGGAGCCATGACGATCGTCGAACTGGGACTGCCGAAGCGTCTCGTCGAGTTCACTGTGGATGGTCAGACCGTCAGCGTGCCCGAAGGCGCGACGATTCTCGACGCCTGCTCGGCAGTGGGGAAGGAGATCCCCACGCTGTGCTACGGCGACACGCTCAAGCCCGCCAACGCGTGCCGCGTGTGCATGGTGGAGGTCGAGGGCTCGCGGACCCTGGTGCCTTCGTGCTCGCGCAAGGCGGAGCCGGGCATGGTCGTGCACACGGATTCCGAGCGCACGCGGACCAGCCGCAAGGTGGTGCTGGAACTGCTCGGGTCGGCGACGGACCTGTCGACCACGCCCGGCGTCGCCGAATGGATGGCGGAGGCGGGCGCCGACCCCGAGCGGTTCGGCCCGCCGGCGCCGCCTTCCGACGATCGCGACGACGCGCTGCCGGGCGAGCACGAGCCCGTCGACGGCCTGACCGCGGCCACCGTGCGTCAGCCGGTCAAGGTGGACAACGCGCTCTACGTGCGGGACTACGGCAAGTGCATCCTGTGCTACAAGTGCGTGGACGCGTGCGGTGACCAGTGGCAGAACTCGTTCGCGATCTCCGTGGCCGGGCGCGGGTTCGGTGCGCGGATCTCCACGGAGTTCTCGACGCCGCTGCCCGACAGCGCGTGTGTCTACTGTGGAAACTGCGTCGAGGTCTGTCCCACGGGCGCGCTCAGCTTCAAGGCCGAGCACGACAAACGCGAGGACGGCACCTGGGACGAGTCCGCCCAGACGGAAACCACGACCGTGTGCACGTTCTGCGGGGTCGGCTGCAACCTCACGCTGCACGTGCAGGACAACGAGATCGTGAAGGTCACCAGCCCGCACGACAGCTCCGTGACCCACGGAAACCTCTGCATCAAGGGCCGCTTCGGCTGGCAGCACGTGCAGAACACCTGAGGGCGGTCCCGTACCGCCTTCCCATGGACCCGCCGTCTCCCGTCCCGGCCGCCTTCACCGCGGACGTGCGGGGACGGCGGGTCCCGCGCGCTCTTTTCCTCGCGGCAAACCCCGAACGAAGGGGGCAATGGTGCCTTCTGTCGAAGAAATCTCCCGGACCGTGGCCGCAACCGTCGCGCCGGCCGCGGCCGAGGCCGACCGGCTCGCGCGGTTCCCACGAGCGGCGGTGGCCGCGTTGAGCCGCAAGGGTGTGCTCGCGATGACGGCGTCGCGGCGCCTCGGCGGCGGTGGCCACGGGCTGGCGGAAGCCGCGCGGGTGGTCGAAGTGGTGGCGCGTTCGTGCGCGAGCACGGCCACGGTGCTGCGTTCGCACTTCGCGGCCGTCGCGGTGCTGGAGGCGCACGCCGACCAGTCCGTGCGCGGGGACCTCGCCGCGGGCCGCCACCTCAGCACGCTGGCGCTGTCCGACGCGGTGCCGGGCAGCCGACTGCTCGCGCCCGACGGCGTGGCCAGTGCCCACGGCGGGGTCGTCGACCTGGCGGGCCGGAAGGCGGGTGTGATCGCGGCGGGCGAGGCCGACAGCTACGTGTGGTCGACCCGGCCGGCGAGCGGCCGGGGCGCCGCGACGCTCTGGTTCGTGCCCGGTCACGCGCCGGGCTTGTTCGTGCCCGCTTCGGGCGGCGGCCTGGGGTTGCGGGCGTCCGCGGCCACCACGGTGTGCGCGGATCCCGTGCAGCTGCCGGAAAACACGGTGCTCGGGCGCGACGGCGACGGCGCTGAAGTGATACTGGATCTGGCGCTGCCGTGGTTTCTCGGCCTCGGCGCGGCCGTCGCGCTGGGGCTCGCGGAGGCGTCGATCGAGCGGGTCGCCGCGGGTGGTACGGGCGCGGCGCGCACGGAACTGGCCCGGATGCGCCTGCGGGCTTCGGCCGTGCGGGTGCTGGCCGCTGACGCGTTCGCGACGTACAGCTGGGACCCCGCCCACGCGTTGGCGACGTTCTTCCACCTCTGGCTGTCCGTGGGGGAAGCCGTCACGGCCATCACCGAGGCGGCGCTGCGGTTGTCCTCGGCCTACCCCGGCGACGCCGTGCTCGAACGGTGCTTCCGCGACGCACGGGCGCACTGCGCGCTGGAGCCGACCGTCGACACCGTGGTGGACCTCGCGGCCCGTGCCGACGGTGCCGCGGTGCCGCAACTGCACTCGGCCCTCTAATTGCGTGCTCTTTAACTGCGTGCCCTCTAGCCGTGTGCGCTCGGGGGCGTGCGCTCTAATCCGTGGCCGTTGACCGCGTACCCGTCGGGCGGCTAGTCTCGATATACGGAAGAAAGCTTCCGCGATGCGAAATGAAGAGGTCAGAGCAATCCGATGAGCCGAGGTATCCGATGACCGGTCCCGCCGGGGTGCGGCACTCGCTGCCCTACACCGCCAACCTGTCGATCCTGTTCACCGAGCTCCCGCTGCTCGAGCGCGCGCAGGCCGCTCGGGCAGCGGGCTTCACCGCCGTCGAGTACTGGTGGCCGTTCGACAGCGCCGACCCGCGGCCGGTCGAGGTCGAGAAGTTCGTGCGCTCCATCGAGCAGGCCGGCGTGCGGCTGACCGGGCTCAACCTGTACGCGGGCGACATGGCCGCGGGCGAGCGCGGGCTCGTGTCGTGGGTCGGGCGCGAGGCCGAGTTCGCGGTGAGCCTGACGATCGCGATCGGGATCGCGGACCGGCTCGGCTGCCGCAGCTTCAACGCGCTGTACGGCAACCGGATCGACGGCGTCGCACCGTCCGAACAGGACTCGCTGGCGCTGGAGCACCTGGCCACGGCTGCGGAGGCGGCGGGCAAGATCGGGGCTCAGATCGTGCTCGAGCCGCTGTCGGGTACGCCGGCGTACCCACTGAAAACGGCGGCCGACGCCGTCGCGGTGGCCGACCGGCTGGGGCTGGACAACGTGCTGCTGCTCGCGGACCTCTACCACCTGGCGATGAACGGCGACGACCTCGACTCCGTGATCGCCGGGTACACCCCGCGCACCGGGCACGTGCAGATCGCCGACGCGCCGGGCCGGCACCAGCCGGGCACGGGGGAGCTGGACCTCGAGGGACACCTGGAAAAGCTGGAGGCGGCGGGCTACCGCGGACACGTGGGGATCGAGTACAAACCGGACGGTCCCACGCTCGCGTCGCTGGCCTGGCTGCCGGAAGAGCGAAGGGGAGACAAATGAGCAAGGTGGGATTCATCGGCCTGGGCGTGATGGGCACGCCGATGGCCGCGCACCTGGCCGGTGCGGGACACGACGTGAGCGGTTTCGACCTGAGCGCCGACGCGCTGGCGAAGCTGACCGCCGCGGGCGGGCGCGCGGCGTCCGACGTGGCCGATGCGGTGGCCGAGGCGGACGTGGTCGTCACGATGCTGCCCGACCACCCGCAGGTCGAGCAGGTGGTGCTGGCGGCGGGCGGGGTCCTCGACGTCGTCAAGCCGGGCACGCTGCTGGCCGACATGAGCACCATCCGGCCGGAGACGTCGATCGCCGTGGCGAAGGCCGGTAGCGCCAAGAGGATCCGGGTGCTCGACGCGCCGGTCTCCGGCGGCCAGGCGGGCGCGGAGCAGGCCGCACTGTCCATCATGGTCGGTGGCGAGGCCGGGGACTTCGAGGCGGCCAAGCCGATCTTCGAGGTGCTCGGCAAGACGATCGTCCACGTGGGACCCCACGGCGCCGGCCAGGTCGTGAAGGCGGCCAACCAGCTGGTGGTCGGCGGCATCTACGGGCTGGTCGCCGAGGCGATCGTGCTGCTCGAAGCGTCCGGGGTGGACGCCGGCACCGGGCTCGACGTGCTGGCGGGCGGGCTCGCCGGCAGCCGGATCCTGGAGCTCAAGCGCAAGTCGATGGTCGCGCGGCAGTTCCAGCCGGGCTTCCGGATCGACCTGCACCACAAGGACATGGGCATCGCGCTCGCGGCCGCGCGCCAGGCCGACGTCGCCCTGCCGCTGACCGGGCTGGTCGCCCAGCTCGTGGCCGCAGGGCGCGCGATGGGTCACGGCTCGCTGGACCACTCGGCGCTGCTGAAGGTCGTCGAAGAGCTCTCCGGACGCGACTGACGAGGAGAGCTGACGATGGCCCGAGTCCCCGCCACGCAAGCGGTCGCCGAGGAGGGCACCACGCACACGGCCGGGTGGTCGCGCACGACGGGTAACGTCGGCGTTGCCTCCGGCTCCCCAGCGCGACAACGTGAAGATCATTCCGGCCCCCGCGGCTGCTCCGGCACCCGTGTGGTCGACCCAAGCGAGATCCGGCTGTCGCTGGAGTGGGCTCGTACGGAAGCTGAGTGCACGCGCCGGCCGGTGCTCGTCGAGATCGTGATCGAGCGTGAGGCGAGCGCGGCGATGGGCGCGGCGCTCGGCGCAGTGAAGGTGTTCGAGAGCGCGAGCTGTGCTTCTGCCGCGGGCGGGTCCGGGTGTGCGGGACCCGCCTGCGGCAGTGCCTTCTACTTGCTGTCGACGAGGTTGGCCAGCGACGCGAGTGTTTCGGCGTGGCGGCTGCCCGGGACGGCGTGGAAGACCACCAGCGACAGCGCTTCCGGGCCGGGGAGGGTGAGCTTGTCGCTGTGCAGGTCGAGGGGGCCGGCGGCCGGGTGGCGGAAGCGGGCGAGGTGGCCCGTGCGGGGCTTGATGTCGTGGCGGGACCACAGTTCGCGGAAGCGCTCGCTCTTCGCGGAGAGCTCGGTGACGAGTTCGGTGGCGGCGGGGTCGCCGACGTCACGGCCGAGCGAGGCGCGCAGGCCTCCCACGCCGTCGGCGGTCATCTCGTCCCAGTCCACGCGGAAATCCTGCTCGGCGGGGTCGAGAAACACCGCGCGCAGGAGGTTGTGGCCGGGCGCGTAGTGGGGCGAGAGCGCGGTGGCGATGGCGTTGGCGGCGAGGACGTTGGTGAGGCGGTCCTGCACGTACGCGGGCGTGGTCGGCCAGGTGCCGATCAGCTCGGCGATGCTCGCTGGCACCACCGGCGCCGGCCCTGCGGCCGTGGCGGGCGCAGGGGCGGTGAGGCTGTGGAGGTGGTTCGTGGCGTCGTCGTCGAGGTCCAGCACGCGAGCCAGCGCGTCGAGGACCTGCGCGGACGGGTTCTGGTCGCGGCCCTGCTCGAGGCGCATGTAGTAGTCGCTGCTGATCCCGGCCAGCAGCGCCAGCTCCTCGCGGCGCAGGCCGCGCACGCGCCGACGCCCGCCGGCGGGCAGGCCGACGTCTTCGGGCGACACGAGCTGGCGCCGCGCCCGGAGGTAGTCGCCGAGGAGGTTGTCCACGCCCGACAGTCTACGAGAGCGCGGCCAGGAGTCCGAAGTAGACGGCGCCGCCCACCACCACGCCCACGAAGACGCCGCTGGTCACCTCGGCCGTCGTGTGGTCACCCAGCTCCACGCGCGACCACGCGACCCACAGCACGAACGGCATCAGCAGGAGCAGCCACGGCCCGTACACCCACACGAGCATCACCGTCGCGCCCGCGGCGACCTCGGCGTGGATGGAGATCTTGAACTTCAGCCCGAACGTGATCGCCACCGCCACCACGAGGCACGCCAGCTCGGTCGCCGTGAGCGCGATCAGTTCTTCAGGTGCCCCACCGACGATCAGCGCCACGAACCCCGCCGCCAGCGAGGCCAGGCACACCGCGAGCGGCACCACCCGACCCGCCCGGTTGGTCACGTGGTGCGAGTCCCACTTCCCGCGCCGCGCCCCGCGCACGATGACGGCCATGGGAATCAGCGACCCCGTGACTCCCACGACGAGCCCCCACAGAACCGTCGCCCCGACCCGGTGGCCGGTCACCTCCCACGCCACCGCGAGCGGCAACCCCAGCACCCACACCCACGGCGCCAACACCTCCGTCGCGACGCGCGCCGCGCCCCGCCGAACCCCACTGGACGCCGAGACGGTCGAGGACATCGGTCTCCTTGCGTTGGGGATCCGCGGGTTCCGCGGGCAGCCTAGAGATCTTACGGCGTTCCGCGTTGGCCTTTGCGGAGGTCTTCGGTTCAGGGTCTGTCAAAGAGATCGTACTTTTCAGCGCGCATGCGGAGCTGTGAAAACCCGCTAACCAGCCCTCGCCCGAGCTGGCCGCGTCCCGACAGACCCGACGCCGTGCCGCATCCTCATCGCCGTCCTGACGGCGTCGCCTGCCCGGCGCGCTTAGCCGAGACGCACGGGCTGAGCAGGCCCGACGAGCCGCGGCTCGCGCCGGCGGCTGTCGAGGCAGTCGGGTGCTATTCGGCTGGTCTTCCGCTGCGCCGGAGGCTTCAGCCAAGCGGCAACGCGTGGTTGAGGGTCGGTTGTGGGCGACGACCTACTCGGCACGGAGGTGGCGTGATGAGTCACGAGGCGCGGGTCGAACCCACGATTGCCGACGAATGGTGCGGCGGGGCCGATTGCTGTGCGCCCGAGCCGGCGTCCTCGGCGATCGGCGGCGGTTTCGGGGAGCGGGGGCGCGTGTTCGCGCGCCGGGCGCGGTGGCTTGGCCGATGGCGCACAACGTGGTCGCCGCCGTGGTCGCGCGGGAGGCGGCGGGCTCGGGTGCGCTGATGGCGTTCGGGCTGGGATTCAGTGGTGGAGGCGGCGGTGGCATGGCAGTTCGTCCGGAACGGCGGGAGCCGGCGACGCTGAAGGCGATCGGTGTGTCGTTCTTCGCGTTGGCGGCGTACGTCGTGGCCGACGCCGTGGGGCGCTGGTGTGGGGGCGCGAGGCGGGGCGCTCGACCGTCGGGATAGTGCTGGTCGCGATGTCGCCGGCAGTGATCCCGGTGCTGTCGGGCGCGCAAGACAGGGCCGGCCGCGAGCTCGGCTCCGGGCTGGTCGCGGTGTCGCCGACAAGTGATGCCGGGGGTGTCGGGCGCGCAGCGCAGCGCCGGCCGCGAGCTCGGCTCCGCGAGCGCCGTGGCCGACTCCGAGCAGACCCTGCTGTGCCCTTACCGCTCGGCGGTGTTGCCGGCCGGGCTGCCGCTCAACACGCTGTTCGGCTGGTACTGAGCCGATCCGGTCGTCGCGCTGGTCATCGCGGTGGTCGCGGTGCCGGAGGGCCGCGAGGCCTGGCGCGGGCCGCACTGCTGTTGAGTGTGCGCCAGCCCGCGGTCGCGGCCGAGCCACCACTGCAACCCCCGCAGCACCACCGCGAACGCGATGAACACGCCCACCAGCAGCACCGAACCGTCGAGATCACTCACCGCACGCCCTCTTCCCACGCATCACCCTGACGAACCCCAGCGTGCGGCGCCGCCGCTCGGCTTGCCTCCGGCGCTCACGCTTCCTTGACGCCCGCGGGAACGACGTTGACGTCACGCGCCGGGTGCGCGTGGATCAACGCCCGCGCGAGCCGCGGCAAGGCCGTCGCCATGCGCTGCTCGGCGGTGTGCGCGATGCCGTGCGCCTCGGCCAGCGTGCGGCCGGGGTCGACCGACACCTCTGCCTCGGCCGCGAGGGTGTGGCCGATCCAGCGCAGCCGGATCACGTCGACGCCGAGCACGCCGGGCGTCTCGGCGAGCGCGTGCTCGGCGTCGTCCACCAGGTGCGGGTCGACGGCGTCGAGCAGCCGGCCGAACACCTCGCGCGCGGCGTCGCGCAGCACCAGCACGATCGCCACCGTGATGAGCAGGCCCACCACCGGATCGGCCCACGTCCAGCCGACGAGTGCCCCGCCCGCCGCGAGCACTACGGCGAGGCTGGCGAACCCGTCGGTCCGCGCGTGGAGCCCGTCCGCGACGAGCGCCGCCGACCCGATCTGCCGCCCGACGCGGATGCGGAAGCGCGCGACGAGCTCGTTGCCCACGAAACCGATCACGCCGGCGAGCGCCACCCACCCGGCGCCCGTCATCGGGCGCGGGTTCAGCAGACGGTCGATCGCCTCGTATCCCGCGAGCGCCGCGGACCCGGCCATCACCACCAGGATCACCAGGCCGGCGAGATCTTCGGCGCGCCCGAGCCCGTGCGTGAAGCGGCGCGTCGCCTGCCTCCGCGCGAGCAAGAACGCGACCGCGAGCGGCGCCGCGGTCAGCGCGTCGGCGAAGTTGTGCAACGTGTCGCCGAGCAGTGCGACCGACCCGGTGAACCCGACCACCACAAGCTGGGCGACCGCCGTCGCCAGCAGCCCGGCGAACGACAGCCACAACGCGCGCATCCCGGAGCGGCTCGCCTCGAGCGTGTCGTCGACGAGCTCAGCCGACTCGTGGCTGTGCGGTTTCAGGGCGTGCCTGAGCCGGGTCCAGTGCCCGTGGCCGTGCCCATGCCCGTGTCCTGCGCTTTCCATGTCCGGAACGGTAGCAGAACGAATGAAGATATGTTCATGTCTCCTGCGGTGTTCTAGTCTCCTCTCCATGGGACACGGGGTCGAAGGGCGCCGCCGCCCCGCGGGACCGCTCGACGCGACCACCGCGGCCGCGGTGGCCACCACGCTGCAGGCGCTCGCGACCCCGAGCCGCTTGCTGATCCTCAGCGCGCTGCGCGAACAGCCTCTCGCTGTCGGCGACCTGGTGGCCGCGGTCGGGATGGAGCAGTCGGCCGTGTCGCACCAGCTGCGGCTGTTGCGCAACCTCGGGCTGGTCGTGGGCACCCGCAACGGCCGCAGCATCGTCTACAGCCTGCACGACAGCCACGTCGCCCAGCTGCTCGACGAAGCCGTCTACCACAGCGAACACCTGCGGCTCGGGGTCGCGGACCGCGCGGGCGAAGCCGGGTAGGTCGCGCCGGATTCGGGGTGTGTCTCGGGCGGTGGGTGCTCCCTTCGTTCGCCTAGACTTCAGGTGTGAGTGAGTCTTGCGATGCCGTCGACGAGGTCATCGCGCAGTGGCGGCAGGAACGGCCGGACCTGGACCTGTCCGCCATGGACGTGTTCGGCCGGCTCGCCCAGCTGACCCGGCTGGTCGAGTCCGCGGTGGAGCGCGTGTTCACCGAGCACGGCCTGCGCCCCGGCGAGTTCGACGTGCTCGCCGCGCTGCGCCGCACCGGCTCGCCCTACACGCTCACCCCCTCCGAGCTCTCGGCCGCGCTGATGACCTCCCGCGCCGGCATGACCAACCGCCTCGACCGCCTGGAGGCAGCGGGGTACGTCGAGCGCAGCCTCGACCCGGCCGACCGCCGCAGCTTCCGCATCACCCTCACCCCCGCCGGCCGCGACGTCATCGACGCGACCCTCACCGACCACGCCGCGGGTCTCGCGAAACTCCTTTCTTCGGCCACCAGCCCCGACGACGCGGCGAGATTGAGCCGCATCCTCAAGGCCATGCTCGCCGAACTCGGCTGACGCTCGGCAGGCGACACCCTGATTCGTCCTTTGTGGACGGACACGGGGAGGTCGGACCTCTGCCACCAGCGACGACGGTGGCGAGGCGACCGCCGCGAACTGGCCGCAGTGCCGCCGCGACAACTGGCACGGCGTTCCGACGCGGCGGCCACCAGGCGGGCTCGACCGCCGTGCCGGCGGCGCTGATGGCCATCCGCGCCATCCCGTGCCGACGGACAAGTGACAACGGTGCAGGCCGCCGCGACTGCAGTGGACCGAGTGCCATCAGTTGGCCGCTGCGCTTTCGCGACGGCCAGTAGTGGGCGTGCTTCACCGTGCGCCGGCGGGCAAAGTCAGAACGGCGGATCCCCCGCACCCGCCGCGGCCGGCATCCCGGCGGCGGCCTGGGACCACGGGCTGTCGGAACCGCCCGAACTCTCCGGGGAATCACCAGCAGGCGGCCCGGAACGGTTGGCGCGGTTGACTTTCGCCGTGGCGTAGCGCAGGGAGGGGCCGATTTCGTCGACCTGGAGTTCCACGACAGTGCGGCGTTCGCCTTCCTTGGTGTCGTAGGAGCGTTGGGTGAGGCGGCCCTGGACGATGACGCGCGCGCCGCGGGTGAGGGATTCCGCGGCGTTTTCCGCGGGCTGGCGCCAGAGTGCGCAGCGTAAGAAGAGGGCTTCCCCGTCTTTCCATTCGCCGGAGGCGCGGTCGAAGGTGCGCGGGGTGGACGCGACGGTGAAGTTGGCGACTGCGGCGCCGGACGGGGTGAAGCGCAGTTCCGGGTCGGACGTGAGGTTGCCGACGATGGTGACGACCGTGTCTCCGGCCATGGTGTTCTCCTCGGGTTCCGGCGGCGCCCCGGGGTGGGGGCCGCTTCCGGGATTCAGGAGACCATCCGGGTACGACAGTTTCTCCGACCGTGGCCGTCACCCCATCAGGTGGTGTGTCGGAACCCTTCCTTCGGCCGTGGCCGGATCGGCGCCGCCACGGCACGATGGGCGGCCGAGGCTGCGGAGAGGGAGCGGATGAGGACCTGGAAGAAGGCGCGTGCGGGAGTGCTGGCGCTGGCGTTGGTGGCGGGCATCGCGGCAACCCCCGCGAGTGGCACCGCGACCGACTGCTGCGGTGGCCCCTCGTCCTGGACCACCGGGGACAAGTCCGCACTCGGCACCTCGGCGACGACGCAGAGTCCCGTCTGGTTCACCGTCGCGAACGGCGTGACGTCCGAGGTCTTCTACCCGCGCGTGGACGTCCCCGAGACGCAGGACATGCAGTACGTGATCACCGACGGCTCCTCCTTCGTCGACCTCGAACGCGACGCCACGAACCACGTCGTCTCGATGCCCGACGAGAAGTCCCTCGAATACACCGTCACCAACACCGCGAAGAGCGGCCGCTACCGCATCACGACCACGTATGTCACCGACCCGGCCCGCGCGACGCTCGTGACCCGCACGCGGTTCCAGTCGCTCGACGGTGGCACGTATCGGCTTTACCTGCTCGCCAACCCGTCCATGGCGGGTGGCGCGGGCGGGGACACGGCGTCGTGGGACGGCAGTGGGCTTGTGGCGAGTGGCACGGAGAACCTCTTCGGCACGACGACCACCATTGTGTCCTCGCTGCGGGTGTCGACCGGCTTTTCCGCGCACGACAACGGATACTCCGGCGCCGCCAGCGACTGTCTCGTCGACTTGCGCGCCGATCATGCGCTGGACAATGGGTTCGACTCCGTCTCCGGCGCCGGCAACGTCGTCCAGTGTGGACAGATTCCGGTCGGCGCGGACACGACCTTCACCGCCGCCCTCGGGTACGGCTCGACCGCACAAGCCGCGACGAGTGCCGCAACCGGTTCACTGACCGTGGGGTTCGGCTCGCTGGAATCCGGCTACCGCACGGGCTGGAACTCCTACGTCGGCAGCCTCAAGGCCGCGCCCGTCAGCGTCTCGGGGGATCAGCAGCGGCGCCGCGCGTATTACGTCGCCGCGATGGCATTGCACGCGGCCGAGGACAAGACGTTCCGCGGAGCCAGCGTGGCCGGGCTCGCGACGCCGTGGGGCGACGTCGTCAACGGCGACAGTCTCGGCGACGGTTACCACCGCGTGTGGGGCCGGGACCTCTACCAACAGGCCACCGGTCTCCTGGCCGCCGGCGACACCGCGCAGCCGAAACGCATGGCACAGTTCCTGTGGGGCTCGCAATGGATCGGCTCGCCGACCGCCGGCGACGGCACGACGTACCCGGCCGGCGCCTTCCCGCGCTACAGCCCCGTGAGCGGCGTTGCCGGCGCCAGTGCTCAGCAGCTCGGGTGTTGCGAGCAGCTCGACCAGGACGCCGACGCGATCGTGCTCGCCTGGCTGACCGGTCTCACCGACGCCGCCACGTACGCGAAGGTCAAGGTCACCGCCGAGCACCTGCGCACGAGCGGTCCCGCCACGACCGAACGCTGGGAAGAGCAGTACGGCCGGTCGCCGTCGTCGATCGCCGCGGAGATCGCGGGACTCGTGACGGCCGGCGCGATCGCCCGCGCGAACGGCGACACCGCGAGCGCCACCACGTGGGAGTCCACAGCGGACTCCTGGCGGGCGTCGCTCGACACGTGGACTGTGACGAAGTCCGGTTTCTGGGGCGGCCACACGTACTACGAACGGCTCGACAAGGGCACCGACCCCGACGACGGCGGCCAGATCTGCTTCGACGAAGGCTGTTTCTACGAGCACGACGTGGTCGACTTCGGCTTCCTCGACCTCGTGCGGCTCGGCGTGCGCGCGCCGTCCGACCCGACGATCGCCGCCTCGATCGCCCCGACGGCCGCCGCGTCGGACGGCAACGCGCCGATGCAGGTGACCCTGCCCGACGGGGACGTCTACTTCCACCGCTACCCGCACGACAGCTACGGCGAAAGCACCTCCGCCTGCACCGGCTGGCCCGCCGGCGGCCCGCAACGCTTCGGGCGGCTGTGGCCCGTGCTGTCCGGCGAACGCGGCGAGTACGAGCTCGCCAACGGCCGCTCGGCCGCGGTCTACCTCAAGTCCATGGCCGACGCCGCCAACGACGGCTACTTCATCCCCGAGCAGGTGTGGGACCGTTCGAGCGGCTGTTTCGCCCTCGGCCGTCCGACGGGCAGCGCCGCGCCCTTGATGTGGGCCGAGGGCCAGTACCTGCGGCTGGCGCAGAGCATGGACGCGGGCCACAACCTCGACACGCCTTCGGTGGTGAAGGACCGCTACGGCAGTTGAGGCCCGCCGAAAGAGGCGGTGGCTCGCGGAAGGCGCGAGTGGCGCAGATGACGCGGAGCCTGGCATCGGCCGCTGATGCGCGGCTCGTACGCGACCGATGGCGGAGGTCCGGCAAAACGCGGCCGGCGTCGAGCATCGAGGGCCGGCCACACCTCACGCGTCTTCGGTGGTGAAGCGCCGGCACCGAGGGTGAGGCGGTGACACCGGAATGCCTACAGGTCCGTCGAGAACGCCACGCTCTTCTGCTCCCGCACCTCCGCGAGCCGTGCCTCCAGCGCGTCCGTGATCGCCGTCCACGCGTCGCTGCCCAGGACCAGGCGACGGGGCGCCGGGGTCTGGTCCACGGTGGCGATCATGGCCGCCGCCATGCGGGCGGGGTCGCCGATGGCGAGGCTGGTGCGTTCCTCCAGGACCTGGCGGATGCGGGACGCCGGGGACACCGCGTAGGCGTCGATCTTGGGCGCCAGCTGCGAGTTGCCGTAGCGGAACTCGGTGCGGGCGCCACCTGGTTCGACGAGGGTGACGCCGATGCCGAAGGGCGCGACTTCGTCGGCGAGGGCGTCGGCGAAGCCTTCGATGCCCCACTTCGTCGCGTGGTAGAGGGAGCCACCCGGCCAGGCGACCTGGCCGCCGACCGAGGAGAGCTGCAGGATGCGGCCGCCGCCGTCGGCGCGGAGGTGGCTCACAGCGGCGCGGATGAGCTGGATGGAGCCCAGCAGGTTGGTGTCGAGCTGGTGGCGCACCTGCTCGTCGGTGAGCTCCTCGGCGGCGCCCATCAGGCCGTAGCCGGCGTTGCTGACCACGACGTCCAGGCGCCCGAAGTGGGCGTGCGCGGCGTCGACGGCCGGGCGGATGGCAGCGGTGTCGGTCATCTCCAGCAGGGAGACGTGGAACGCGGAGCCGTACGACTCGACGAGGTCGGCCACCGAGTCGAGGCGGCGGACGGTGCCCGCGACGCGGTCGCCGGCGGAAAGCAGCTGTTCGGCGAGGTGCCGGCCGAAGCCGGTGCTCACGCCCGTGATGAACCAGGTTCGTGTCATGCCTCCAGCCTGGGCCGCCACAACACGACCAACCAGTCCCCGCCGACAGGGGTGCCGGCAGGGCCACCTTCGGCGAATTATCGTGGGGAACATGGCGGGAAACGTGATCGGCGAGTACCTGCGCGCGCGGCGCGAGCAGGTGCGGCCGGAGGACGTCGGGATCACCGTGAACGGCCACCGGCGCGTGCCGGGTCTGCGGCGTGACGAGCTGGCGATGCTCGCGGGCATCAGCACGGAGTACTACACGCGGCTGGAGCAGGGCCGGGATCGCCACCCGTCGGCGCAGGTGCTCGACGCCGTGGCGCGCGGCCTGCGCCTCGACCGCGAGGCGACCGCGTACCTGCACGACCTCGCCGACCCCGCGCCACGCCGTCGCCGCGCTCCGGAGAGCCAGGAGAACGTCCGGGCCAGCGTCGCGCGGCTGATCGCGTCGTGGGAACAGACGCCGGCGTACGTGCAGGGCCGCTACCTCGACGTCCTCGCCGCCAACCCGATCGCCGCCGCGTTGTCGCCCGTGTACACACCGGGCACCAACCTGCTGCGCGCCGTCCTCCTCGACCCCGCCGCGCAGGAGTTCTTCACCGGGTGGGAGGCGCGGGTGGGCGGTCTCGTCGCGAGCTTGCGCGCCGCCGGCGAGCCGGATGATCCGCGGCTGGTCGGGCTGGTCGCGGAGCTGTCGGAGGAGAGCGAGCTGTTCCGCCGCCTCTGGCCCCGCCACGACGTGCGCCCGCAGCCGGGCGGCGGGACCCACCACCTGTGCCACCCGCGGGTCGGCGAGCTGGAGCTGCAGTACGACAAGTTCGCGGTCAGCGGCGCCGAAGACCAGCTGATGGTGATCTACCACGCCGAGCCGGGCACGCGGTCGGCCGAGGCGCTCCGGAAGTTGTCTGAGGGCCTCAGCGGACCAGGTGGAACGCCCGAGCCGCAGGGGCGAACGTCACCGACTGCCCGCGCGTCACGGTGACCGCGTCGTTCTCGAGGCCGTCGCCGAACGCGCTGAGGTGATCGGACTCGACGTCGATCGTCAGTGCCGACGTCGTGAGCTCGCCCTCGGTGAGCGAGGTCCCGGTCGTGGGGGAGGGCCACGCTTCCCGGACGAACCACACGAGCCGGCGTTCGTCGGCGGCCGGCAGGCGCAGCGGGCTGTGCCGTTCCTGCCAGACCGACCGGCACCAGCCCGTGGCACCGGTGCCGGTGCCGACCAGCAGGCCCGAGGACGCCTGCCGCTCGGGGCCGAGGCGGTAACGCGCGGTCTGGTGGCTCGGGTGGCCGAAGTAGATCTCGTTGAGCGCCAAGAGCTTCTGGCCGTCGTCGGCGGTCAGTTCGACCATCGTGCGGGGATCGACGGAGTCCAGCGAGCGCAGCAGGTCCGCCGTGGCCTCGGCCGGGTGGCGCACCAGGACGCCCGGCTCACCGGGCGTGACGCCGACGACGGGCTGGCCCGCCAGGTACTTCGCGACGTTCGCGACGAGCCCGTCCTGCCCGACGACGAGCACCACGTCCTCCGGTGTGAACAGGAAGCGCGACAGGTCCGCTCGCTCGACGCTGCCGCGGCGCCAGTCGAGGGGGATGGCGGCCGACACCGCAGTCAGCGCCCGCCGCAGCGCCGCGTCCTGCTCCACCAGGTCACCCAGGGAACGGTCGTCGAGCGAACGGTCGCGCGTGGCCAGGAAGAACTTCGCCTGGCCGAGCGTGCCGTGGCGGGCGAGCAGCTCGTCGAGCTCGGTGCGCCGGTGCACCACCACGGCCCGCGGGGCGAGGCTCACGACCCGATCCCCAGCCGGGCCAGCAGCGGGGCGATCAGGTCCGGCGTGAGCACGAGGCTGTCGATCTTCGGCAGGTTGGCGGCCAGCTCCTTCACGGCCAACGCCCGCAGCACCGGCTCCGGCAGGTCGCGGTACGCGGCGAGCCTCGCGGCCTCGCCGGCCGCCTCCGCTTCGCCGAGCGTGCGCGTGGCCTCGGCCTTCACGTGCGCAAGCCGCGTCTCCCGGCTCGCGCGCGCCTCGGTCTCGATGTGGTCGGCCGCCGCGGCTTCTTCGGCCTGACGCCGGGTGTTGGCGCCTCGCTGGGCGAGCAGTTGCTCCTCGCGCCGGGCGAGCTCGATCTTGTTCTGCAGCTCGTTCTCGCCGATCGCGCGCTCGCGTTCCACGGCCAGCGCGCGCCGCTCGTAGGTCGCGCGGTCGGCTTCCTGCTGCACCTTCTCTCGCGCGGTCGTCTGCAGCGCCTTCTCGACCTCCGGCTCGGCTCGGATCGCGACGACACGCACGTCGAGCACGGCAGAACCCGTCTGCGCGAGCCGTGTGTCTTCCTCGGCCAGCCCCGCGCGGATGCGGTCGCGCACGGCGCCGACACCGTCCACAAGCGCCTCCGCGAGCGGCGTGCGGGTGAGCACGTCGAGGGCGTACTGCTGCACGTTTTCCGTGAGCAGCCCGCTGATCTGCGCCAGCGGGTCGCCGCGCCAACGGCCCGTGTCCGGGTCGACGGAGAAGTCGAGGCGCTGGGCGGCGAGCGCAGGGTCGACCACGCGGAACGTGAGCGCGAGCTGCACCGTCACGTCCTGGAAGTCGGCCGTGCGCGCGTGGAAGAGCAGCGGCAGCTCGCGGTCGTCCACCGGGATCTCCGACAGGGCCGCCGCCAGCGGCCGGTACCAGAACGACAGCCCGGTGCCGTCGTGCACGAGCTTGCCGCCGCGCAGGTGCCGGATGTGCGCGGTCGGCACACCCCGCAGGTGCCGGAACCCGAACCGGCGCTTGATGTCCACCATGGGGACTCCTTATCGTCGCTGTGACGATATTGGTTCGGCGGTCTTTTCGTCAAGCTGACGATTACGGTGTAGTGTGCGACACATGGAGGAGTTCCCGCCCAGCGCGGTCACCGTGGACCTCGTCGTGCTCACGATCACGGGGGAGCAGCTCTGCGTGCTGCTGGTGCGGCGGGGGATCGAGCCCTTCCGCGACGCCTGGGCGCTGCCCGGCGGCTTCGTCCTCGCCGACGAGGACCTCGACACCGCGGCGCGGCGCGAGCTGGCGGAGGAGACGGGCCTGGCTGCCGGCACCGTCCACATCGAACAGCTCGCGGGCTATGGCGACCCGGGCCGCGACCCGCGGCTGCGCGTGGTGACCATCGCCTACCTGGCGCTCGCGCCCGACCTGCCGGTGCCGCAGGCCGGCACGGACGCGGCCGAGGCGCGCTGGACCCCCGTCGCGAGCCTCGACCCGGCGACGCTCGCCTTCGACCACGCGAAGATCTTCACCGACGGCCTCGAACGGGCTCGTGCGAAACTCGAGTACACCCCGCTCGCCGCGGCGTTCTGCCCGCCCGAGTTCACGGTCGCCGAGCTGCGCCGCGTCTACGAGCTGGTGTGGGACGCGCGGCTGGACCCGCGCAACTTCCACCGCAAGGTCACGGGCGCCGAAGGACTGCTCGAACCCGTCGGCACCACCACGACCCGCGACGGCGGCCGCCCCGCCCGGCTGTACCGGAGGGGGCCGGCCGAGCTGCTGTCGCCGCCGATGCTGCGTACCCGCGGTTGAGGTTCAGGACAGGTGGAGTGTCGCGATTTCCCACGGTCGCAGGGAAAGCCGCAGCTCTCCGTCGGTCACCGGCACGGTTTCGCCGGGCTTGCCGAGCAGATCCACTCGCTGTGCCGAGGTGAAGGATCCGCGCACCACGGCGGCGGCCGCCTCAGGGGACTGGGCCACCAGTCGCACCTCCAGCGTGCCCTCGCGACGCCGCAAGCTGGTGAGCACCGCGCCCTCGGCCGTGAGCCCGTGCCGGGACGCGGGCGGCGCGTCGACCGGGCCCGTACCGAGGGTGGCGTGCAGAGGATGGCGGTAGCGCTCGGCGGCGTCGAGCAGGCTGCCGGCGCGCCAGTCGCCCTTGTGCGGGAGGACGGCGAGCTGCACGGTGGTGGTGCCGATCTGCTGGGCGAGCGGCGTCGGGATCTGCGGGCCGGCGGGCTCCTCGCGGTACGGGTGGACGTTGCGGCTGAGCCGGCCGCTCGTGCGCAGCACGGTGAGGGCGAGCGCGTCGTCGAGCAGTTCGTACTCGCACGCCTGCGTCAGCAGCAGTCCGGCGCCGCCGGCGTCGGCGAAGCCGTGGGCCGGGAACGTCGGGATCGGGTACTCGCTGAAGCCGCCCTCGGCTGTGCGCCCGCGTTCGACGACGGCGAACTGGCCCTCGGCGTGCGAGGTCTGTGCGGCGCGGGCGAGCGGGACGTGGAATCGCACGCGGTGGTCACGTGAGGCGTTGTCGATCGTGAGGTCGAGGCGGACGAATGGTTCACCCGCGCGCAGTTCGACGGCCATCGTCACCGTGCCACGAGAAGTCGACGGGCTGCGCCGATCGCCCGCCCAGTCCATCTCCGCCGGCCACGAGTACGTCCGCTCGACGGTGAACGTCGTGCGCAGCGGCCCCTCGACGCCCGGTGTCACCCGCACCGAGTCCGGCCGGGTGACCACGGTGTCCGTGCCGGGTGGGGCGTAGTTGTAGGAATCCCCGCGATCACCGCCGTCGACGATCCGGCCGACGCCGTCGAGGACAGTGCCGTCGGCCGCGGCGATCCGCAGTGTGCCGTCGTCGCGCACCTCGACCGTCACGAGGCCGTTGCTCAGCGACGGGCCGGCGACGACCGGCGCGGTGACCGAAACAGAGCCCGGCACCACGCGAGCGGTCGTCCAGCCGAGGGCCGGAACGTCGACCAACGCGGTCACCGTCCGCTGCTCTGCCTGAAGGATGCGGATCGTCCACGCACCCGTCGCGCCGGTCACCGCCGCTCGCACGGCTTCGACGTCGAACGGTTCCTCGCCGCCGTGGCACGCGACGGAGAACTCCAGCAGCCGCGCCGAAGGTTCGCACCGCCAGCCGGTGATCTCCTTGCCGAACAGCTCACGCCCGTGGATGCGCGGCAGGAACAGCGGCAGGTCGAGGCCCGCGGCTGCTTCCTCGTGCAGCAACTGTCCGCTGCGCGCCTCCACCTGCGCGGGCAGGCGCGTGCCGTCGGGCAGCTCCAGCGCGACCTCGGCCCACGGCGCTTCCACGTCCAGCGTCACCAGGTCGCGGCGCGCCGCGGGCGTCGGGTTGAGCACCAGCAGCGAATCCCGCGCCACGGAGCGCGCGAGCCGGCCGGCCACGCGGTCGCGCACGGCCTGCCCGAGGTGGCCCGCCTCGCTGATCCGGGCGAACACCTGCGTCGCCGTCTCGTCGACCCCGCAGCCGGTCACGGAGTCGTGCCCCGACGCGTCGACCAGCCGCCACCACGCCAGGTCCAGGAACCGCTGCGGCCACTCGGCCGAGAACAGTGCGGCGAACGGCTCTGCATAACGCTCCACGAGCCGCTCCGCCCGCGCCATCGCCTGCTTGAGCTGCGGGCGCACCGAAAGGACACCCGGCAGGATGTTGGCCGCCGCGTGGCTGCGCAGCTCACCCTGCACCACGGGCAGCGAAGGGTCCGTGGCGTCGCGCGCGCCGACGTACTCGGCCAGCGTGTTGATCCGCACGTCGACCGACGCCGGGTCGAGCCCGGCGACGAGCTTCACCAGCGAGCCGACGGGCGCGGAGTGGTCGGTGCCGTACATCGCGAGCACGGGGTCGGCGCCGAACGAGGGCCGCAGCCGCCGCCCGAGCTCGGCCATGCGGGAGGCGAAGAAGCCGGGGTCGGAGAACACGTAGGCCGCGTTGCCGTAACCGCCGGCCAGGTACTCCACGCGCACGGAGCTGCCGTCCGGCGCCGTCCAGCGGAACGCGTGACCTTCCACTCCGGACGGAACCCCGCGCCACACGCACGCGTGCTCGAACCCGGCGGCCGCCAGGATCTGCGGCATCTGCGCGCAGTGGCCGAACTCGTCGGGCAGGTAGCCCACCCGCATCGCGCCGCCGAGCTCGGTGGCGCGCGCCCAGCCGAGCTCCAGGTTGCGCACGATGTTCTCGCCCGAGACGAGGAACTCGTCGAGCAGGATCTGCCACGGCCCCACCGCGAGCTGCCCGGACGCGACCAGCGCGGCCACCCGGTCGCGGTTCTCGCCGCGCACCTCCAGGTAGTCGTCGACGGCCGCCATCTGCCCGTCGAGCGTGAACCGGAACCGCGGGTCGGCCTCGGCGCGATCGAGGACTTCGTCGAGCAGGTCGACCAGGCGCAGGCGGAACCGCTGGAACGGCTCGTACCACTCACGGTCCCAGTGCGTGTGCGGGACGAGGCGGACCTCGGGCGCACCGGTCATCGGGCGGCTCCTTCGGGCGTGATCGGGGAGAACGTGAGCGTGAGGCTCGCCTTCCGGGCGTGCAGGCGGTAGCGCGGAAGCACGCCTGGCCCGCAGGAAGCGGTGCCGAGTCCGTGCTGGGCCAAGTCGAGGTTGAGGTGCACGAGCTCACCCGGAACCAGGTCGACGGTGTGGCGAGCGGCGTCGAGGTCCTCCGAAGTCCAGCGCCGCGCGGTGAAGTCGAACACCGGCTCGCCCTCGATCCGGATCCCGGCGCCGCCCGCGGATGTCAGGCGCAGCCAGCGGGCGTCGGCGCGGTTGCCGTTCTCCTGCGGGTACACGTACGGCGTCTGCAAAGCGTCCACAGTGGAGGCGAACCGGCCGATCCGCGCCGCCTGGCGGCTGTCGGCGTAGGCCTCGCCCGGGCCGGCGCCGAACCACTCGACGCCGCCGAACGCGCCCGGCACCGCCATCCGCAGGCCGAGGCGGGGGAGCGTGCAGGGCCACTCGCCGTCCGGCTCCAGCTCGACGCGCAGGCGCAGGCGGTCGCCGTCGGCGGTCCAGTGGTACTCGGCGAGCATGCCGAACCCGAGCCCGGGCGGCGCGACCCGCGTCCGCACGACGAGAGCCGACGCTCGTCCGTCCACTTCGGTCACGCGGTGCTGCAGCCGGTGCAGGCCCGCGGCCCGCCACTGCGTGGCTTCGGGCTCGTCGGAACCCCGGTCGTTGTCGGTCGGCGCGCGCCACAGGTCCAGTCGCGGCCCCTCGACGCGGTGGCCGCCGAACGCGACGAGCCGGCCGGTGGCGGCGTCGAACGCGCCGGGCCCGAGCCGCAGGAGCCCCCGTTCACGCAGCAGCGGCACCCCCACCGCGGGAGGCACGGGGTCGGCCGCGGGTGTCACGGGCAGCTGTCCCCACGCCACGACGTGGCCCGCGGACGCCCAGCCGGTGTCGGCAGCCAGCACCGCTCGCATGGTGAGCACGCCTTCTCCCGAGGCGTCGGGCAGCCGGGGGAGCGGCACGTCGAGGCTCTGCCCGGGGTGGACCTCGGGCACGGCCAGCTCGCCGGCCGCCACCTCGACGCCGTCGTCCTCGAAACTCCAGCGGAACACCAGGTGCGCCGACCCGACCACGTCGTAGTGGTTCGAGATCCGCACCCCCTCGGCGCTCGCGTCGATCCGCACCGGCTCGAAGACCTTCGCGAACTCGGCCAGCGCGGGCGAGGGCGTGCGGTCGGGGCGGACCAGGCCGTCGATCACGAAGTTGCCGTCGTGGATCTGCTCGCCGAAGTCGCCGCCGTACGCGAAGTACTCGCGGCCTCCGGCGTCGCGCTGGGCAAGCCCGTGGTCGAGCCACTCCCACACGAACCCGCCTTGCACGTGCGGGTACCGCTCGAACAGCTCGCGGTACTCCAGCAGCCCGCCCGGCCCGTTGCCCATCGCGTGCGCGAACTCGCACAGCAGGAACGGCAGCGCCCGGCGGCGTTCGTTGGCGTCGTCGCGGCGGCCGATCCGGTCGACCTCCGCGTGGTCGGCGTACATGCGGCTGTATACGTCCACGTACTCGCACTCGAAGTCGCCTTCGTAGTGCACCGGCCGCGACGGATCGCGCTCCCGCGTCCACGCTGCCGTCGCGGCGAGGTTCCGGCCGGTGTGGGCCTCGTTGCCGAGCGACCACAGCACGATCGACGGGTGGTTCTTGTCGCGCTCGACGGTGCGGCGCATGCGGTCGAGGTAGGCCTCGCCCCAGCGCGGGTCGTCACTCGGGTTGCCCGCCCAGCCCAGGTCGCCGAAGCCGTGGGTCTCGAGGTCGCACTCGTCGATCACCCACAGGCCGTGGGTGTCGCACAGCTCGAGGAAGTACGGGTCCGGCGGGTAGTGGCTGGTGCGCACCGCGTTCACGTTGTGGCGCTTCATGAGCAGCACGTCGGCCAGCGCGAACTCGCGCGGCAGCGCGCGGCCGAACCGCGGGTGATGCTCGTGCCGGTTGACTCCGCGGAACAGCACCCGCCGGCCGTTCACCTTGAGCAGGCCGTCCTCGATCACCACGGTGCGGAACCCGATCCGCACCGGCACGCGTTCGGCCGCGGTGTGCACCTCACCGTGGTAGAGCCGCGGCGATTCGGCGCTCCACGGCTCCACGGCGATTTCCACCGGCGAGCCGGCCGGCAGGTTCTCGACGCCGAGCTCGGGCACGCTCAGCAGCACGCCCTCAACCGCGGTGACCGAGAGCGTGCCGAGGCCGCTGACGTGGTCGTAATCGGTGCGCAGTTGGTAGTCCTCGACGCCACCCGCCGGGCGCGAGAGCAGCGTGACCGCGCGGAAGATGCCCGAGAGCCACCACATGTCCTGGTCCTCGAGGTAGCTGCCCGAGGACCACTGGTGCACGCGCACGGCCAGCACGTTTCCGCGCGTACGCAGCAGGTGACTCACCGCGAACTCGGTCGGCAGCCGGCTGCCGCGCGTGACGCCGAGCTCCTCGCCGTTGAGCCACACCTTCGCGCACGAGTCGACGCCGTCGAAGCGCAGCACCGCCGGCTCGTCCGGCCAGCCGGCCGGCAGATCGAACGTGAGGCGGTGATCCCCCGTCGGGTTGCCCGAAGGCACCAGCGGCGGCTGCACCGGGAACGGGTAGTGCACGTTGGTGTAGGCCGGTTTCCCGTGGCCCTGCAGCTGCCAGTGACCCGGCACCGTGAGGGTGTCCCAGCCGCTGTCGTCGAAGTCGTCGCGCGCGATCCCTTCGGGCGCGGCCGCCGCAGAGGGCGAGAGGCGGAACCGCCACGTCCCGGCCAGGCTCACCGACCGCGCGTCCGAAGAGAACGCGGCGCGGGCCGGCAGCGAGCCGTGGCCGGGGGCGGGGTCTTCGACGTACGACGACATGGATTCCTTTCAGCCTTTGAGGGCGCCGGCGGCGATGTTGCGGATGAAGTGCCGGGCGCCGAAGAGGAACACGATGATCAGCGGCACGATCGCCACGAGCGTCCCGGCCATCACGACGCTGTAGTCCTTCACGTACACGCCCTGCAGCTGCGAGAGCGCCACCTGCAGCGTCACGTGGTTGGAGTCGATCAGCACGACCAGCGGCCACAGGTAGTCGTTCCAGGCGTTGACGAAGGTGAAGATGCCGAGGAACGCGAGCGCCGGGCGCAGCACCGGCAGCCCGACCGACAGGTACGTGCGGAAGAACCCCGCGCCGTCCATCCGGGCCGCTTCCAGCAGCTCGTCCGGGATGGCGCCGCGGGCGTACTGGCGCATCCAGAAGATGCCGAACGCGTTGGCGGCGGCCGGGATGATGAGCGCCTTGAGGTCGCCGACCCAGCCGAAGTTCGCCATCAAGGTGAACTGCGGGATCGCCGAGAGCTGCGTGGGCACCACGAACGTCGCGAGCAGGATGCCGAAGAGGACGCTGCTGCCCGGGAAGTCGTACTTGGCGAAGGTGAACGCCGCCAGCGAGTCGAAGAACAGCACGAGCAACGTGGTGACCACGGCGACGATCAGTGTGTTGAGCAGCGAGCCGAAGAAGTCGATCTTCGCGAACACCTCGCCGATGTTGGCGAACAGGTGCCCGCCGAACGTCAGCCGCGGCGGGGTCGCGTAGATGTCGGCCGTGGTGTTGGACGCCATCACGGCGAGCCAGTAGTAGGGGAAGAGGGTGATCAGGGCGCCGACGATCAGCGCCACCAGCGTCAGCACCCGTGCGCGCCTGCTCGTCATCGGCCGGCTCCCTTGGTCTGGACCTGGCCGCGCTCGGGCCGCATCACGAGCCGCCAGTTGAGGATCGAGAAGAGGACGACAACCACGAAGATGCCCCACGCGATCGCCGCGCCGTAACCGAAGTCGTTGTCCGCGAAGGCCGTGTTGTAGAAGTAGAGGACCATCGTCATGCCCGCGCCGCCGGGGCCGCCGCGGTTGCCGAGCAGCACCTGCGACTCGGTGAAGATCTGCAGCCCGTTGATCGCCGACATCACCACGGAGAACAGCAGCACCGGCCGCAGCAGCGGCAGCGTGATGCGGAAGAACGTCTGCACCGGGCCGGCGCCGTCGATGCGGGCGGCCTCGAACACGTCCGGTGGCAGCGCTTGCAGCCCGGCCAGGAAGATGATCGCGTTGTAGCCGGTCCAGCGCCAGATGATCATGATCGAGATCGCGCCGCGGATGGCCCACGGGTCGCTCAGCCAATCGACGTTGCCGATGCCGAACAGGCCCAGGAACCAGTTCAGGATCCCGAACTCGTCGGAGAAGATCGAGCCGAACACCAGCGACATCGCCACGATCGAGGTCACGTTCGGCAGGAAGTACGCGACGCGCAGCACACCCTTGTACCGCACCGAAGAGTTGAGGCCGACCGCGATGAGCAGCGCGAGCGCCGTCATCGGGACCGTCGACATCACCCAGATGATCAGGGTGTTGCCGATCGAGTCCCAGAACGTGGTGTCCGACAGCAGGAACGCGAAGTTCTCCAGCCCGACGAACTTCATCGGGCCGACGCCGTCCCAGCGCTGCAGCGCGAGGTAGAGCGAGTACAGCACCGGGTAGACGCCGAAGATCGCGAACAGCACGAAGAACGGCGCGACGGCGAGATACTGCGGTAAGTAGCGCCAGCGTTTGCGGCGGCCGTTGGCGGTGTGGCGGACCGGGGCACGGCGGGCGCCGGCCGTCTCGGCGGGCAGGATCGCGGTCACGAGAGCACCCCCTGGCGGCGCAGCAGGCGTTCTACCGAAGCGCGGGCGTCGCGCCACGCGTCCTCGGGGTCCTTGCCCGCACTCTCCACATTGGTCAGTTCGTCGGTGAACGTGTCGCTGATCGTGATGTCCCACGGGCTGAAGTACACGGGCTGGACCTCCCGCGCGATCTTCGAGAACACGTCCATCGTCACCTGCCCGCCGAAGAACGGCTCGGGTGCGAGCAGCCGCGGGTCGGTGTAGGCCGACGGACTGGGCGGGAAGAGCCCCAGGTCCAGGAACGTCTGCGGCTGGTTCTGCGGCGACTGCAGCCACTTCACGATCTCGAACGCGGCGTGCGGGTCGGGGCAGTACTTCGTGATCGCCAGGAACGAACCGCCCTGGTTGCCCGCGCCGCCAGGCGGCCGGCACACGCGCCACTTGCCCGAGGTGCCCGGCGCCGACTCCTTGAGCTCGCCGGTGATCCAGGAGGCGTTGACGAAGCTGAGCTCCTTGCCGCTGTTCCAGGCCGCGTGGCGGTCGATCGACTGGCCGTTGACGCTCTGCGAACCCGCGTACCCGGCGGTCAGGCCCATCCGGAACGCCTGCACGGCCCGGTCCCACGCGCGGCGCACCTGCGACTGGTCGTCGAGGTAGTGGTTGGCGCGGTCGAAGTACTTGCGCGGTTCCTGCGCGAGCGAGTACGTGAACACCGTCTTGGTGTCGGTGATCATGTAACGGCCGGGCAGCTTCTTCTGCACCTGGGCGCTGAACGTGAAGTAGTCGTCCCATGTGGACACGGCCGCGGCGACCTCGTCGGGTTCGCTCGGCAGGCCGGCCTGGGTGAACAGGTCGTGGCGGTAGTACAGCGCGGCCGGGCCGACGTCGACGGGAAACCCGAGCTGGAAGCCGTCGGGGCTGGTGCCCGCCTGCCACTTCCAGGGCAGGTACTCGTCGCGCACGCCGCCCGCGCCGAGGCTGTTCAGGTCGACGAAGTGGTCGGTGTCGGCGAAGTAGGTGGCGATGTCGTCGCCGAGCATGGTGATGTCGGGCAGGTAGGCCTCGCCGGCCAGCGCGGCGAGCAGCCGCTGTTTCAGCTCGCCGCTGACCTGCGAAGGGGTCAGCTTGTCGGCGGCGAACCGCTTCACGGCCTCGCCGAGCACGGCGTCGGACAGGCCGTTCGAGGTGTACCAGAGCGTGATCCGCCCTGGGTTGGCGGTCGTGGGACTGGTGCAGGCAACTGCCCCGAACGCCGCGGCGCCGAGTGCCGCCGCGCCGGTCAGGAACCGTCGTCGAGTCAACGTCATCGGGGACCCTCCGGAGAGCTCCGTGAACGCTCCCGTGAACGTTCACGAATTGCCCGGAAGTGTGCGCGAGGTGCCGTGAGGTGTCAAGCGGAGGGACTCAGGCGGATTCGCGGACCAGCAGCTCGGCCTGGATCACGAGCTCGTCGGCCGACAGGGGAGTCGCGCCGGTGAGCAGGCGCGCGGCCTGGTCGATCGCGAGGGCGCCCAGCCGGCGCGTGTCGAGGGCGACGCTGGTCAATGCCGGGTCCACGACGGTGCCGAGCTGGAGCCCGTCGAACCCGACCACGGCGAGGTCGTCCGGCACCCGGCGCCCGAGGCGGCGGGCGGCGCGCAGGGCGCCCATGGCGATGATGTCGTTGAACGTGAACACGGCCGTCACGTCGGGGTGCTCGGCCAGCAGCGCCTCCAGGGCCGCGGCCCCGCCGTCCACCGACTGGGCGGCCCGCTCGACGACCTCGGCTTCGAGCCCG
Organism: Amycolatopsis sp. NPDC005232; assembly: GCF_040607795.1. Taxonomy (NCBI): domain Bacteria; kingdom Bacillati; phylum Actinomycetota; class Actinomycetes; order Pseudonocardiales; family Pseudonocardiaceae; genus Amycolatopsis; species Amycolatopsis sp. NPDC005232. The sequence continues at coordinate 234,964 of NZ_JBEXHL010000012.1, forward strand.
TGCGCGGCGACCGCGGCGGCGAACCAGTCGCGCCGGACGCTCGGCTCGGCGCGACCCGCGTGGTCGAGCATGCCGATGCGCCGGTGACCGGCTCGCACGAGGTGCGTGATCGCGGCCTGCACGCCGTCCGCGCCCTCGACCCGGATCGAGCTGAACCGGGGCGTGTGGTGTTCGCGGCCGATGAGGACCACGGGGATGCCGCGGGTGAAGCGGTCGAGCTCGTCCTCGGGCCGGCTGAAGTAGCCGACGACGGCATCGACCTGCGAACCGATCACCTGCAGCGTGCCGAGCTCTTCCTCGGCGCTGTCGGAGGTGTCGTACACGACCACGTGCCAGCCGCGGGCGCGCGCGGCCTCGAGCGCGGCGGCCGCGACCTCGGTGAAGAACGGGTTGAGCAGATCGGGGATCACGAGCCCGATCGTGGTGGTGTCCTGGCGCACGAGGCCGCGGGCGAACCGGCTCGGCCGGTAGCCGAGCTCACGCGCCGCGTCGAGCACCCGCTGTTTCGTGGTGCCGTCGATCTCGGCCTTGTCGTTGAGCGCCCGCGACACGGTCTGGCGCGACACCCCCGCGCTGCGGGCGACGTCGTGGATCGTCACCTTCCGGGACGTTTCCGACGACACCATCACCGACCTCCCGCCGTGCGACGCGTCCGCGCCGCCGGATCCGAGTATGCCCGCACCGCACACGCCGGGCCGGGAACGGTGCCCGGCCGGGCGTGTGCGGTGCGGCCCGGTGCCGGGCTCAGGCGTTGTCGCCGACGCGTGCGCCGCGCCGGCGCGACACGATCCGCCAGCCGACCGCCAGGACGATCGCGAGCACGGGGATGGAGTAGAACGCGATCTTCTCGGCGCCGTCGGAGAAGCCCATCAGCACGACCACCAGCAGGAGGAATCCGAGCGTGGCCCAGCCGGTGTAGGGCGCGCCCGGCATGCGGTAGCTCGGCCGTTCGACCTCGCCGCGCAGCGCGGCCTGGCGCATCCGGATCTGCGAGTAGATGAGCGTGGCCCACGTGGCCACCACCCCGAGCGACGCCACCGCGATGGCGATGTCGAAGGCCTCCTGCGGCACGATGTAGTTCAGCACCACGCCGAGCACGTAGACGATCGACGTGAACAGGATGCCGCCGTAGGGCACGTGACGGCTGTTCATGCGGCCGACGAACTTCGGCGCCTCGCCGTGGTCGGCCAGCGCCCGCAGGATGCGCCCGGTCGAGTAGAGACCCGAGTTGCACGACGAGAGCGCGGCGGTGAGCACCACGGCGTTCATCACGTCGCCGATGCCGCCGATGCCCAGGCGCGAGAAGACGGTGACGAACGGGCTTTCGTCGCCGCTGTAGAACGACCACGGCATCAGCATCGCCAGCAGCAGCACCGAACCGACGTAGAACACGCCGATGCGCCAGACGACACCGTTGATGGCCTTCGGCAGCACCTTGCGCGCGTCCTTGGTCTCGCCGGCCGCGATGCCGACGACCTCGATCGCGGAGTAGGCGAAGATCACGGCCTGCAGGGTCATGAGCGCGATGCCGATGCCCGCGGGGAAGAAGCCGCCGTGGTCGGTCAGGTTGTGCACACCGGCCGGGGTCCCGCCGATGTCGGCGCCCGCGAACACGAGGCCGATCGCCGTGATGAGGAAGACGACGATCGCGAGCACCTTCACCACGGAGAACCAGAACTCCAGCTCACCGAACAGCTTGACGCTCACCAGGTTCACGCCGAGCAGCACGCCGAGGGCGATGAGCGCGGTGATCCACTGCGGCATGTCGGGCAGCCACTTGTGCACGTAGATCGCGACGGCGGTGATCTCGGCGATGCCGGTCATCGCCCAGTTCACCCAGTACATCCAGCCGGAGACGAAACCGGCCCACGGCCCGATGAACTTGCGGGCGTAGGTGACGAAACTTCCCGAACTCGGCTCGTGCAGGACTAGTTCACCGAGTGCACGCATGACGAAATACGCGGCGATGCCGCAGATGGCGTAGGAGAGCACCAGCGACGGGCCGACCTGCTGGAGCTTGCCGCCGGCCCCGAGGAAGAGGCCGACACCGATCGCGCCGCCGATCGCGATCATCTGCACCTGGCGGTTGCCCAGTGCTTTCGTGTAGCTGTCGCCTTCATTGGCGACCACTGTGGAATCCATGGTTGCGTGACGCTAGCGGTGCGGGCGCGCGTGACCAAGCACACCAAGGAAGACTTAAGGTGTGCGACACCTCACTCGGGCGAAATCCCGTGAAAACGCTCCCTCGATTTGACAGCGGGACCATTCTTCCGGCGACTTGATCATGGCTTGATTCGCGCGGGCCGGCGATTCCGGTGACCGGGATATCGGAATATCTCTCGGGTTCGCGGGGAAGTTCAGGAACACTTCCGTGGCCGGGAGGGTAATGCGGCGGGCGCGCACGCGCGACGGCCGTTACCTTCGCGACATGACCACCGAACTGCCCGCGTCCCAGCTCTCCGTGTCCATCGTGGACGAGATCGAGCAGCTGAAAGGCACCTACCCGGGTTACCGCCGGGCCCACGCCCGCGGCGTCTGCTACGACGCCACTTTCGTCCCGTCCGGCGTCGCCGCCGACCTCACCACGGCGGCGCACCTGCGGGGCGAGCCCGTGCGCGCGACCGTGCGGTTCTCGCACACCGACACCAACCCGCACCTGCCCGACGCCGGCACGGCCGTGCGCGGGCTCGCGGTGAAGTTCCACCTCCCGGGTGGCGGCAACACCGATATCGTCGGCGTGAACCTCGACCGGTTCATCGCCGCGACGCCAGAGGACTTCCTCGCGCTGCTGAAGTCGGCCGAGCCCGACCCGGCCACCGGCGCGCCCGACCTCGGCAAGGTGCAGGCCCACGTCGGCGCACACCCGAGCGCGGGCCCGGGCCTGTTCACCGCCTCGCAGCTGCCCACTCCGGTCAGCTACGGCACCACCACCTACTGGGCGATCCACGCGTTCTTCTGGCGCGCCGCCGACGGTTCCCTGCGCCCGGTGCGTTACCGCTGGGTGCCCGAGGCCGGCGACCACGTGCTCGCCGCCGGCGAGGGCGGCGACTGGTCGGCCGAGCACCTCACCGGTGAGCTCGGCGAGCGGCTGGCGCGCGGCCCGGTCGAGTTCACGCTCAAGGTGCAGCTCGGCGAGCCGGGCGACCCGACGAACGACGCCACGCTGGTCTGGCCCGAGGAACGCACGGAGATCACGGCCGGCCGGCTGGCGATCACCGCCGAGGTCACCGACCAGAAACACTGGAACTCCCAGGTCTTCGACCCCACGCTGCTCACCGAGGGCATCGAGCTGTCCGACGACCCGATCCTGGCCGCCCGCAGCGCGATCTACGCGGTCTCCTACGACCGGCGCAGTCACGACCGCTGACCGGGTGGGGGGTCAGATGAGCGTGCTCATCGTGGTGGCCGCCTTCAGCCCCGAGCCGGTGAGGATGACGGCGGTCCTCTCCCCGGGCGCGAGCACGCCGTCGGCGCGGAAGACGTCGACGGCGGCCGCCGCGGTGGCGCTGGTCGGCTCGGCGTAGAGGCCGATCCGCGGGAGCTCCCGCGCGGCGCGGGCGATCTCGTCCTCGGCGATCGCCACCGTCGCCCCGCCCGAGCGGCGGATCGCGGCGAGCACCTCGGGGAGGCGGACCGGTTCGCGGATGGCGGTGCCCTCGGCGATCGTCGGCGCGAACTGCGTCGGCACGGCACTGTCGGCACCGGCGCGGAAGGCGGCGTCGATCGGCGCGCAGTTCGCGGGCTGCGCGACGAGCAGGCGCGGCCGCTTCGCGATCGCGCCGGAGGCGAGCAGCTCGCCGAACCCCAGGTCGAGGCCGAGGACGATGCTGCCCGCGCCGGCCACGGTCACGACCGTGTCCGGCGCGGTGTACCCGAAGTCCTCCCACAGCTCGTACGCGAGGGTTTTGGTGCCCTGCAGGAAAAACGGGTGCCAGTTGTGGCTCGCGTACGTGGTTTCACCGGATCGGCGCAGGGCTTCGGCGGCGGTGTCGTCGCGGGTGCCCGGCACGAGGTCCACGGTCGCGCCGTACGCGCGGCTCTGCAGGATCTTCGCGGGCGACGTCGACTCCGGCGCGAGGATCGTGGCCGCGATGCCCGCGGCGGCCGCGTAGGCCGACACCGAGGAACCGCCGTTGCCGGAGCTGTCTTCGAGGACCTCGCGCACGCCGGCCTGGGCGAGTGCCGAGAGCATGACGCTGCTGCCGCGGTCCTTGAAGCTCCCCGTGGGGCTGAACCACTCGAGCTTGAACCGCGTGTCGTGCCCGCGCCACGGGCGCTCGACCAGCGGCGTGCAGCCCTCGCCGAGCGAGATCGGCCGCAGATCGCCCGGCAGCGCGGCGCGGTAGCGCCACAGCGACCGCGTGGTGGTGTCCACCTGCTCGCGCGTGATGCCCGGCAGCGCTTCCACGGTGAGCGGCGCGCCGTCGTCCCCGCACCAGCGCAGTGCGTCGAGCGGGTAGCGGCGGCCGGAGCGTTCGTCCACGTAGTCCACGAGGGACACTCTGGTCACGCTCACCCGTCCGGTCAATGTGACGGTCGTCGGAGCCTCGGACCTGCCCGGTGTCACCGGAACGAGTGGCTATCCACAGTGGACACCTCGCCCTACGGTGGACCCGCGGGAACGACCGCCGAGCGGGTGACGAGGAGGGCGCATGACGGCCACCGCCGAGGTGACGCAGGAGGAGCCGACCGCGCTGGGGGCCGGGTTGTCGCGGCGGAAGATCAACGCGGTGTTCGGCGCGGTGCTGCTCGGCATGCTGCTCGCGGCGCTGGACCAGACGATCGTGGGCACCGCGTTGCCCACGATCGTGGGTGACCTCGGCGGGGCGGGGCACCTGTCGTGGGTCGTCACCGCGTACCTGCTGGCCGAGACGATCATGACCGTGGTCGTCGGCAAGCTCGGCGACCTGTTCGGGCGCAAGCTGATGTTCCAGCTGTCCGTCGTCATCTTCGGGGTCGGGTCCTTCTTCTGCGGCTTCGCCGACAGCATGGTGTGGCTCATCGTGTGGCGGGCCGTGCAGGGACTGGGCGGCGGCGGCCTCATGGTGACCTCGACGGCGCTCATCGCCGACGTCGTGCCACTGCGCGAGCGCGGCAAGTACCAAGGCGCGCTCGGCTCGGTGTTCGGCGTGGTGACCGTGGCCGGGCCGATGCTCGGCGGCTTCTTCGTGGACCACCTGTCGTGGCGCTGGGCGTTCTACGTGAACATCCCGCTGGTCGTCGTGGTGCTCATCGTGGCCGCGTCCGCGATGCCCAACGCGCGAGCCGCTCTCAAGCCCGTGATCGACTACCTCGGCATCCTGCTCATCGGCCTCGCCGCCACCGGGCTGACGCTCGTCACGAGCTGGGGCGGCACCACCTACGCGTGGGGCTCACCGACGATCATCGGGATGGCGATCGGCTCGCTCGTGCTGCTCGGGCTCTTCGTGCTGGTGGAGCTCCGGGCGAAAGAACCGATGCTGCCGATGCGGCTGTTCCGGAACCCCGTGTTCACCGTGGCCGGGATCATGAGCTTCGTCGTCGGCTTCGCGATGCTCGGGGCGCTGTCCTACCTGCCCACTTACATGCAATACGTGCAAGGCGTCTCGGCGACCTCGTCCGGGGTGCGGCTGCTGCCGATGGTGCTGGCGCTGCTGTTCGCGTCGATCCTGTCCGGCAACCTCGTGAGCCGCACGGGCCGGTACAAGATCTTCCCGCTGGTGGGCTCCGCCCTGATGACGGCCGGGCTCTACCTGCTCTCGCGCCTCGACCCGGACACCGGGTTCTGGGAGTCGGCGCTGTACATGGCGGTGCTGGGTCTCGGGATCGGCCTCGGCATGCAGGTCCTCACCATCGCGGTGCAGAACACGGTCGACTACCGCGACCTCGGCGTCGCCACGTCCGGCGTCACGTTCCTGCGGTCGATCGGCAGCTCGTTCGGCGCGGCGATCTTCGGCACGGTCTACGCCAACCAGCTCGGCCCGAACCTGGCCGGCGCTCTCGCGGCGCACCCCCTGCCGCCGGGAGTCGATCCGCGGGCGACGCAGGTGCCGCAGGCGTTGCACCAGCTTCCCCCGGCGGTGTCACAGCCCGTGATCGCCGTCTACAGCGATTCACTGCATGTGGTGTTCTTGTCGGCGGCTCCGGTGGGCTTCGTCGCGCTGGCGCTGGCGTTCTTCCTCAAGGAAGTGCCGCTGCGTGACACGTCCAGGGCGGCCGCGCCCGACCTCGGCGACGGGTTCGCGATGCCCGAGGCGCGCGACCACGACCGCGAGCTGGAACGGGCCGTCGCCACGCTCTTCTTCCGCGAGCGGCGCAAGGTCGCGCCCGCAATCGCGGCGCGCTCCGGTTCCGAGCTCGACCACGGCGGCCTGTGGTGCCTCGTGCAGGTTCACCTGCGTGAACGCCGTGGCGAACCGGCGACGCTCACGGCGGTCGGGCAGCACTACGGCGTGCCTCCGCAGGTGCTGGAACCCGCGTTCGCGCGGCTGGAGCTCACCGGGTACCTCAGGTTTTCCGGCGGGAGCTGGGCGCTCACCGCGGCCGGGCGCGAGGAGTTCGGCAAGCTCGTGCGCGCCTGGCGCGACTGGCTGGCCGAGCGGCTCGCCGACTGGGGCACCGGCGACCGCGCCGAGCTCGACGCCGCGATCGGCCGCGTCGCCGCGCGCGTGCTCGACCAGAGCGCTGACGCTGAGCGCACGGGCCGCCACGCTCTGGTCTGAAAAAACGGGGACGTTAAGGGCGGGGCGTTAACATCGCCGGAACGAACACCCCCTACTGTTCCCGGACCATGTCGGTGGATGAGTCAGTGGTCACGATCCCGGAAGACGCGGACAGCCGTGTGGAGCCCCACACCAGCAGTGCCGTACGGTCACGCTCCGTGCGCTTCCGTTGGCTGCCCTGGGCCGCGGCTCTCCTGGGCCTGTTGTCGTTCCTCCTCGTGCGCGGGAGCCTGACCGACGACGGGTACATCACCCTCGCCTACGCGAAGAACCTCGCGCTCCACGGCGAATGGGCGCTGGTGCCGGGCATCACGGCGAACTCGGCGACCTCGCCGCTCGACGTGCTGCTGCTCGGGCTGCTCACGCTCGTCACGCGGGTCAGCGGTGCGGCTCACCCGGTGGTCGCGCTCGGCGCGCTCACCGTGCTCTCGTCCGCCGCCATCGGCTGGGCGTGGCAGCGCCTGGCGCGCTCGTTCGGGCTGGCGACGTGGGTCGGCCTGCTCGGGGTGGTGATCGTGGTCGTGAACCCGTTCCTGCTTTCGGCCACGGGCCTCGAGGTCCTGCTGGTGCCCGCGATCCTCCTGTGGCTCACGGTGTTCGCAGTCGAGGGCCGGCCGGTCCTGTTCGGGGTGTTCGCGGCGCTGACGGTGCTCACCCGCCTCGACCTGGTCGTGTTCGTCCTCATCATCACGTTCAGCACGCGCGCCATCCGGCGGCATTTCTGGCGCGCGTTCGGCACGGCCGTGCTGGTCGCCGCGCCGTGGTTCCTGTTCAGCTGGTTCGCGCTCGGCTCGTTCATCCCCGACACGCTGGTCATCAAGCAGGACCAGGAAGGCCTCTTCGGCGCCTGGGGCTACTTCAGCGGCCCGGTGATGTACTTCCTGTACCAGCCGCTGACGGTGATCTTCACGTTCGCCGCGGCGGTCGCGGGTGCCGTGGTCCTGTTGGCCTGGCTCGGGCTGCGCTTCGCGCGTCGCTGGGACGACTTCCCGGCTCTCGCGCCGGTCGTCGGGCTCGGCCTGGGCGGCGTCGTCTACTACATCGTGTACTCGACGCTCGGCGTCGGCCCGTACCACTGGTACTACGTGACGCCGACGGTGACGATCGGGTCGTTCGCCGTGCTCATGACCGGCATCTGGCTCACGGAGTCCGGCCGCAGGCCGGGGCTGCGCAAAGCCGCGCCGCTCACGGCGCTGGGCCTGGCCTGGGTGACCGCGCTCGGCATGGTGTCGATCGACCTCGCGCAGGGCGTGCCGTGGCCCTCGCCGGTCATCTTCGGCAACTGGGCGAGCTCGACCGACTACGCCCGGGTGGGCCGCGAGCTCGGGCAGCGGCTCAACGGCGCGTCGGTGGCGGGGCCGGGGGAGATCGGCACGCTCGCGTACTACTGCGACTGCCAGATCCTCGACGTGTTCTCCGACCGCAGCCAGGTCGCTTCGATCGTGCGCAAGCGGATCGCGGACGACGGGGCGGTCTCGCGGCTCGGCCTGCGCATCAACTACCACTGGTTCGACCGGAATCAGCCGCCGCGCCAGGTAGACTACCGGCTTCTTTACGGCAAGGGCCCGGCTTCGGGACCGGACTCGTGGACGGTGTACTCGGCCGCCAAGGGCATCGGGCACTTCACGTTGGAGCCCGCGCGCTGAGACCCTGCCCGACCCCTCACGACGAGGAGTCCGCGTGGCATCGACCAGCACCACCGCACCCGGCGACGTCGAGGACGCCGGACCGGCACCGCGCCGCCACGGCGTGCTCGCGCTCGTGGTCGCCGTGCTCTCGGCCGGCGCCTTCGCGTTGTTCCGCAACCACCTGATCGACGACACCTTCATCACGCTCGCCTACGCCCGCAACCTCGCGTTCCACGGGCACTGGGGCCTGATCGAGCTGGGCACGTCGAACACGGCGACCTCACCGTTGAGCGTGCTGGTGCTGGCCGGGCTGACGCTGGTGGTGCGCGACGCCATGGCGGCGGCGGCGATCCTGTACGTGCTGTGCCAGGTCGTGATCGCCGTCGGCCTGGCCCGTCTGGGTGACCGGTCGGGCCTGCCGCGGTGGTTCTCGCCGCTGGCGGTCGCGCTGCTCACCGTGAACCCGCTGCTGATCTCGTCGATCGGGCTCGAGGTCGAGTTCGGCGTGGCGGCGGTGGTGTGCCTGCTGGTGTTCTCGGCCGAGCGGCGGCCGGTACTCGTCGGCGTGGCCACGGGCGTGCTCGTGCTCATCCGGGTGGACCTGGTGCTGATCGCGATCGTGGTGGTCCTCCTGCGGGCGCGGTTCTGGGCCGGGCTCGGCAAGTCGCTGCTGACGGCGGTGGTCGTCGCGCTGCCGTGGTTCGTGTTCAGCTGGTTCGTGCTCGGGTCCGCGGTGCCGGACACGCTGATCATCAAAACGCTGCAGAAATCCTGGGGCGCCTACGGGTTCTCGAACGGCCCGGAGTTGTACGAGAGCGTTTTCCCTGGGGCGACGTGGCTTTCGTTCCTCCCGGCGGCGCTCGGCGTGGTCGCTTTCGCTGTCTGGCTCCTCACGCTGGTGCGGCGCGGCCCCGCGGCGAGGACGCTGCTGCCGTTCGTGGCGCTGGTGCCGGCCGGGGTCGTGCACTACCTGGCGTACTCGCGGCTGCACGTACCGCCTTATCACTGGTACTACGCGCCGAGCATTGCCGTGACCACGCTCTTCTTCGCCGCAGCGGTCGCCGCCGTGGCCGGTCGCGCACCGGCCGTGGCCCGCTGGACGGCCGGGGCGCCCGCGGTGCTGGCGTCGGTCGGGCTCGTGGTCGTGAGCGCGGCGTTCTACGCGTGGGGCGGGCTGCCACCGCCGTTCGCGCCGATCATGTCCAACCACACCACCACCGCCGAGTACGAGCGAATCGGGCCGGAGCTGGGCCGGCTCGTCGGTACCGGCACGGTGCGCAGCGGCGGGGAGATCGGGGTGCTCGCATACAGCTGCGGCTGCTCGATCGTGGACCTGTTCGACGACCGCGGCGCGGTCGGCCCGGCGATCGCGCAGCGCGAGGCGACCATGGGCTCGTTCGGTCGCAAGCTCGTCGACCTCAACTTCCACTACTTCGACTACGGCGCGGTGGCCGTGAAGCCCGAGTACGCGCTGGTCCCGACCTCGGTCGGCGCGACCGCGCCGGCGAACGTGCTGGCGCAGTGGCGGATCGCGTCGCCGTGGGCCGGCGAGCAGGTGCTCTACCTCGTGCGCGGCGACGGGACCTGACATGGGCAGGGCCGTGGCCCCTGGGCGCCTGCCGGCCGAGCCGGGGGAGCCCGCGAGACGCGGCCGTGGCCGGGCAGTGCTGTGGCCGGCCACGGTGGCCGCGGTCTCGGCCGTGGTGTTCCTCGGCGTCAAGGGAAGCCTGATCGACGACTCGTTCATCACGCTCGGGTACGCGCGCAACCTCGCCGAGCACTTCCGCTGGGGACTGGTCGAGGCCGAGACGGCGAACTCGGCGACCTCGCCGTTGAACGTCCTGCTGCTCGCGCTCGGCGGCACGCTCACGCGGGTCGCGGGCGGCCAGGTCCACCCGGTGGCCGGCGCGGGACTCGTGTTCGTGGCGGAGATGACGGCCGTGGGCTGGGGGTTCGCGCGCATCACCCAGGCGTTGCGGCTGCCGTTTTTCACGGCTGTGGCGGGGACGGCGGCGATCCTGGTCAACCCGTTCGTTCTGTCGGCGACGGGGCTGGAGGTGCACCTGATTTCGGCGGTGCTGGTCCTGCTCACGGCGTACGCGCTGGAGGGCCGGGCGATCGGGTTCGGCGTGGTGGCCGGGCTCGCGGTGCTGGTGCGGCTGGATCTGGTGGTCTTCGTGGTGCTGTTCGCGCTGGGGGTCGGCGCGCTGCGGGACCGGCTGCTGCCCGTCGTGGGCGTGGCGCTCGCGGTGTGCCTGCCGTGGTTCGTCTTCAGCTGGTTCGCGCTCGGCTCGGCGATCCCGGACACCTTCCTGATCAAGACGACGCAGGGCGCGTTCGGCGAGTACACCTACGGCAACGGGCCGGATTACTACCTCGATCCGAAGCGCTGGAAGGCGACGCTGGTGGCGTTCGCCCCGGCTGCCGCCGGACTGGTGGCGCTGCTCGGCTGGCTGGGGTGGCTCGTGGTGCGCCGGGAACAGGCCGCGCGGTTCGGGCCGGTGGGTGTGCTGGGTGCGGGAGGGTTGGCGTACTACGGCGCGTACTCGCTGCTCGGCGTGCCGCCCTACCAGTGGTACTACGTGGCGCCGATCGTCGCGCTCACCGTGGTGTTCGTGGTCGCGGTCGGGTGGCTGGCCCGCGGCGGCGCGTTCCGGGTGGGCGTGGCGATCCTGGCGTTGGCGCTCGCGGTGCTGCCGGCCGGATACCTCGACGTGGACCGCGGGGTGCCCTGGACGGCGCCGCCGATCTTCGGCAACTGGGCCACGGCGGCGGACTACGCCCGCGTCGGCCGGGAGATCGGCGCGCGGGTCGGCGACGACGCGACGGTGGCGGCCCCGCCCGAGATCGGCACCCTCGCGTACTTCTGCGAGTGCGCGATGGTGGACACGTTCGCCGACCAGGGCCGCGTCGTCCCGCTGGTGGCGCAGCGCATCGCGCAGGCGGGACCGATCGGCGGATTCCTGCTGCGGGTGGACTACCACTGGCTCGACCGCGCTCGCCGGCCCCGGCCCGTGGACTACCGCCTCGACTGGAGCTGGACGCCGATCTCCGGGCCGGATACGTGGCACCTGTCCTCACCGGCGACGGGCGACGGCTGGGTGCGGCTCGTGCGGATCTGATCGCGCCCGCGCCCCGCAGCGGTTACCGTCACGGCATGGCGAAAGACTCGGCGGTGGAGGTCGCGGTCGGGGACCGCATGGTGCGCATCTCCAACCCGGACCGGGTGTACTTCCCGGCCCGGGGCGAGACGAAGCTGGACCTGGTGAACTACTACCTCTCGGTGGGCGAGGGCATCGTGCGCGCCCTGCGGGAGCGCCCGTGCATGCTGCACCGGTTCCCTTCAGGCGTCGCGGGGGAGAAGGTGCACCAGAAGCGCGTGCCGAACGGTGCGCCGCCGTGGCTGGAGACCGTGCGGGTGCACTTCCCGCGCTACGGCCGCTACGCCGACGAGCTGTGCGTGACGGAGGCGGCGCACGTCGCGTGGGCGGTGCAGATGTCCACTGTGGAGTTCCACCCGTGGAACTCGCGTCGCGCGGACACCGAAAAGCCCGATGAGTGGCGGATCGACCTCGACCCGATGCCCGACTGTCCCTTCGACACGGTCCGCAGCGTCGCGCACGTCGTCCACGAGGTGCTGGACGAGCTCGGCGCCGTCGGCTGGCCGAAGACCTCCGGCGGGAGCGGGCTGCACGTGTACGTGCGCATCGAACCGCGCTGGGGCTTCGCCGACGTGCGCCGCGCGGCGCTGGCCTTCGCGCGCGAGGTGGAGCGGCGCGCGCCCGACGAGGTGACGACCACGTGGTGGCGCAAGGACCGCGATCCGAAGAAGCTTTTCGTGGACTACAACCAGAACGCGCGTGACCACACGATCGCCAGCGCGTACTCCGTGCGCGGCGTGCCGGAGGGCACCGTGTCGACGCCCATCCGCTGGGACGAGGTCGACGACGTCGAGCCGCGCGAGTGCACCATCGCCACGGTGCCCGCGCGCTTCGCCGAGCTGGGCGACCTCCACGCGGGCATCGACGACGCGGTGTTCTCCCTGGAGCCCCTGCTGGAGTGGGCCGACCGCGACGGCTTGGAAGCCGACGACTCTTGATGATCAGGCGATCCGGGCGGCTGCGGCTCCGTTGTGCAGGAAGCGGGCTCGGCCGTGCTCGTCCGAGCCGACCAGGGACAGGACCTGGTGGCCGTCGAACTTCGGCTCGAGCGTGATGATCGTGCTGTCGCCGAGGCGGACGACCTCGACGCGGTTCTCGCGCTTGCCGAGGAGGGACTCGGCGAGCTCGCTTCGAGGGTGGTAGGTGAGAAACGCGCGGTCGTTCTCGGCGGTGAGTGCGATGTCGTACAGCGTGGTGCGGTAGGTGCCGCACATGCGGTCCGCGTCGATCGGAGTGGGGTTCGCGGGCGGCACGGGGAGCGATGCCGTCCCGACGCCGGCGAGCTCCCCGAGCACCGCGCTGAAGATCTCGTGCGCCAGTGGCTCACCGCCCGCACTGTTGGTCAGCACCGCCACCGCGACGCCGGCCGAGGGGACGACGCGCAGGAACCCCTTCTGCCCTTTGGAGACGCCGGTGTGGCCGAGCACGCCGTCCTGGTAGAGCATCCAGCCGAGCCCCCAGCCGAGGATGCCGCCGCCGAAGTCCGGGACGGACTCGAGCTGGGGTTCGCGCAGTGCCGCGAGCGTCTCGTCGGTGAGGTGCAGGCGGACGAACTCCAGCAGGTCGCACGCACTCATCGCGAGGTGCGAGCCGCTGGGCACGCAGTGGTAGCGGACCGCCCACGACGTGGTGGGCACGAGCTCTCCGCGGGCCTCGACGTGGCCGACGGCGGCGCGGTGCAGGATCGCCTCGTACGGGTCGGTGGCGACGGTCCGCAGCCCCAGCGGTGCCACGAGGTGTTCGCGCAATGCGGCGTGGAAGGGCTTGCCGCGCAACACTTCCACGAGCCTGCCGAGGAGTGCGTACCCGCTGTTGGAGTAGGAGAAGAGCGTGCCCGGCGGGAGGAGCTGGTCCGCGTCGGCGAGGGTGGCGACGAACTTCTCGATGGCGTCGTCGTTGCGACCGGCGTCGACGTAGTGGTTGCCGTCGAGGCCGCCGGTGTGGGTGAGCAGGCGGCGGGAAGTCAGCGATGCGGTGGCGGCCGGGTCGCTCAGCCGGAAACCGGGCACGTAGTCGCGAACGGGCCGGTCGAGGTCGAGCACGCCCTCGTTCACCAGTTGCCGGACCAGGGTGGCGGTCCAGATCTTGGTGATCGAGCCGATCTTGAACACCGAGCCGGACGTGGTCTCGACTCCCGTGCCCAGGCTCAGCACACCCGCGGCCTCGTCCCGGATCTCCCCGTCGGCCAGCACAGCCAGCTGCGCACCCGGCACGTCGTACTTCGTGATGAGCTCGCCCAGGTTCCACCCCATCCCGTCAACCTAGCGGCGGTTCTGGGACAGGTGGTGCGGTCCCGGGACGCCGGGGGATGGCAGGCGTCCCGGGACTGGGTCACAACCGCTCGATGATGGTCGCGTTGGCTAGGCCGCCGGCTTCGCACATCGTCTGCAGGCCGTAGCGGCCGCCGGTCTGCTCCAGCACGGACAGCAGCGTCGTCATCAGACGCCCGCCGCTGGCACCGAGGGGGTGGCCGATCGAGATGGCGCCGCCGTTGACGTTGACCTTGGTCAGGTCCGCACCGAGCTCCGCCTGCCACGCCAGCACGACGCTGGCGAACGCTTCGTTGACCTCGAACGCGTCGATGTCCGACAGCTTCAGCCCCGCGCGGTCGAGCACCTTGCGGGTCGCCGGGATCACGCCGGTGAGCATGTAGAGCGGGTCGTCGCCGACTACCGAGAACGAGTGCAGGCGCGCCCTCGGCTTGAGGCCGAGCTTCTTCGCCGTGTCGCTGCTGGTGATGAGCACCGCGGAGGCGCCGTCGTTGATCGGCGAGGAGTTGCCCGCCGTCACGCGCCAGTCGATCTGCGGAAAGCGCTCCGACCACAGGTCGGCCTTGAACGCCGGCTTGAGGCCCGCGAGGACCTCGGGCGTGGTGCCCGGGCGCACCGACTCGTCGGTGGTCACGTCGACGAGCGTGCCGTCGGGGCCCGGCGCCTTGAGCGCGGCGACCTCGCCGGCGAACTTGCCGTCGTCCCAGGCCTGGGCCGCGCGGCGGTGGCTCTCGGCGGAGTACGCGTCGAGCTGCTCGCGCGAGAAGCCCCACTTGGCCACGATGAGCTCCGCGCTGATGCCCTGCGGCACGAGGCCTTCGGGGTAACGGGCGGCGACACCGGCGCCGAACGGGTCCTTGCCGGCCATCTGGCTGCCCATCGGCACGCGGCCCATGGACTCGATGCCCGAGGCGATGGCGATGTCGTAGGCGCCGCTCAGCACACCCTGCGCGGCGAAGTGGATGGCCTGCTGGCTGCTGCCGCACTGGCGGTCGACGGTCACGGCGGGCACCGACTCCGGCAGCCCCGCGGCGAGCGCGGCCCAGCGCGCGGTGTTCATGCTCTGCTCGCCGATCTGCCCGACCGCGCCGCTGATCACGTCGTCGATCAGCGCGGGGTCGATGCCGGTGCGTTCGACCAGCGACCGGATGGCGTGTGCGTGCAGATCGACCGGGTGGACCCCCGCCAGCTGCCCCGCGGGCTTGCCCTTGCCGATCGGTGTCCGCACCGCGTCGACGATGACCGCGTCCCTCATGACCTGCCTCCTTGCATAGCCGCTTGATCCCGTTGTACGCGTTGTGGGTTGGATAAAACAACTCACTCGGCGAGGGTTGTCGGCCACCTCACACCGTCCTGGTGACGTGCTAGGTTGGAAATTCCTGCTGGGGTGTAACGGAGGTGGGACGGATGGCAACGCGAGGCCGGGAGTGCTCGATCGCGGATGCACTCGAGGTGGTCGGCGAGCGGTGGAGCCTGCTCGCCCTGCGGGAGGTCCTGCTGGGCGAGCGGCGGTTCAACCAGATCGCCGAGAACACCGGGGCCAGCCGCGACATCCTGGCGGCGCGGCTGCGCAAGCTGGTTGACGCCGGCGTGCTCGAGAAGCGCCAGTACGAGGACCACCCGCCGCGCTTCGAGTACCTGCCGACGGAGTCCGCGAAGGCGCTCCAGCCGGTGCTGCTCGGCCTGATGCAGTGGGGCGACCGGTTCATCCGCCAGGGCCCGCCGCCGACGGTGTACGAGCACGACTGCGGTGAACAGCTGCACGTGAAGAGCGTGTGCGCGCATTGCGGTGAGCCGATCGCGTCGAAGGGCCTGCATGCGGTCCGCGTGGGCGCGGTGCGCTGATCTTCCGCTGAAGCGCACGGCTTCCGGGCCGGGCGGGCGCGTGCCAGGATGGCCGCGGAAGCCGTCCGGCCGGGCGGTGGTGCCGGGAAGGGGCGGCGTGCCGGAACGGATCCTGGTGACCGGCGGGACCGGTCAGCTCGGTAGGGCGGTCGTCGAACGCCTGGTGACGGCTGGCGAGCAGGTGCGCGCGCTGAGCCGCCGGCGCCGCGGTGGAGGCGGCGCCGAATGGGTCGTCGGGGACCTGCGCTCCGGGCGCGGGATCGACACCGCGCTGGCGGGCTGCGACGTCGTTCTGCACTGCGCCACCGACTACCGGCGCGAGGTCGCCACGATGCGCACGCTCGTCGAGGCCGCGCGCTGGACGGGCAACCCGCCGCACGTCGTGTACGTGTCCATCGTCGGCGTCGACCGCGTGCCGCTCGGCTACTACGCGGCGAAACTCGCCGCCGAAGAGGTGCTCGCGAGTTCCGGGCTGCCGCACACGATCCAGCGTGCGACGCAGTTCCACGCGCTCGTGCGCGCCGTGCTCGCGGGCGCGGCCAGGTTGCCGGTGGTCCCGGTGCCGCGCTGGCGGTTCCAGCCCGTGGACGTGCGCGACCTCGCGGTGCGCCTGGCCGAGCTGGCCAAGGCGGAGCCCGCGGGCCGGGCGCCGGACTTCGGCGGACCGGAGGTGCTGGCGGCGGCGGACCTGGCGAAGGCGGTGCTCGCCGCGAGCGGCCGGACCAAACGCGTGCTGCCGGTGCGGCTGCCCGGCGCGTTGTTCCGTGCCTACGCCGAGGGCGGCAACCTCGCGCCCGGTCACGCCGACGGGGTGATCACCTTCCGGCAGTACCTCGCGGAGCAGGAGAATCCGGTGGCTCTGCGGTACCGCTGACCGCACGTGGCGTGACCAGCAGCTTCAGCACGTCGGCGAAGAGCGAGTCCGGCACCGCCGACGCTTCGACGCCGCGCTCCACCGCGAGCCCGTTGGACAGCGCCAGCACCACCACGGCGAGCTGCTCCGGCGGCAGCGGCAGCTCGACGCCGTGCTGGGCCGCGGCCCGCGTGATGGCCGCGGTGATGGCGTCGCGCAGCTGCGCCCGGCGCAATGAGAGTCCTTTGTGGACGGCCGGGTTGCGCATCGCGATTCCCCAGTATTCCAGCAGAAGCCGGTGCCACGTCGCGTCCGTGTCGACGCCCGCGGCCAGCCGCGCGCCCGCCTCCGCGGTGGCCGCGCCGAGATCGCTCAGCTCGTCGAACGCCGTGGTGGCCGAACGCATGCGCTCCACGATGTGCTCTTCCATGATGGTGAGCACGAGGTCGTCGCGGCCCTCGAAGTTCGAGTAGACCGCGCCCTTGGTGAGGCCGGCCGCCGCGGCGATGTCGTTGAGCGACGTGGCCGCGATGCCTTGCCGGGCGAACACCTCGCTCGCGGCGTCGATGATCTTGCGCCGGGTCTCGGCGCGGCTCGGGCGACGGCGCGGGGTCCGCGAAGGGGCCATGAGCCGGAGACTACAGCTCCCTCACCTGGACGTTTTTCGTTGACTGTGATCCAGGTCATCTGGTAGGCATCTGACCCGATACCGCTCGGTATTGAGTTGGAGGTCCCGTGCCCACTGTCAGCGTCGACATCCGCCGAAAGCTCTCCGCCCTCGCCGTCGTCACCGCGATGGCCGCGACGGTCTTCACTGCCGCCACGCCGTCCGCCACCGCCGCGCCGTCGCCCGGAAATCCCGCGAGCGACCCGTTCTACGCCCAGCCCTCGCCGTTCCCGGAAGTCGCGCCGGGCACCGTGCTCGACTCGCGCCCGGTCACCATCCGGGCGCTGACTCTGCCCGTGCCGGTGCGCGCGTGGCAGGTGAAGTACCGCTCGACCGACACCGACGGTGCCGCCATCGCCGACGTCGCCACGATCATGCAGCCGGTGAACCCGCCGGCGGCCGGCGCGCGCAAGCTCGTGTCGTACCAGACCGCGCAGGACGGGCTGACCACCGACTGCGCGCCTTCTTACGTCCTCACCACGGGTACCGCGTTGCCGGCCGAGGAGCTCGCGCTGATGCTGCCGCTGGTCGCGGCCGGCTACACCGTGGTGACCGCCGACTACGAAGGCCCGGACTCCGAGTGGGCGGCCGCCGCCAACACCGCCCACGGTGTGCTGGACGGGATTCGCGCCGCGCAGTCGTTCCCACCCGCCGGGCTCGCCGGCCCGAGCACGCCGACGGGCCTGATCGGCTACTCGGGCGGCGCGCTCGCCAGTGAGTGGGCCAACGAGCTGCAGCCGCGGTACGCGCCGGAGCTGAAGTTCGCCGGGGTCGCCGCCGGCGGCGTGCCCGCGGACCTCGACTACATCGCCCGTCACATCGACGGCGGCCCGTTCGCGGGCATCTACGTGGGCGCCGCCGTCGGGCTGGCTCGCGCGTACCCGGAGATCGACACGGACACGCTGCTCAACGCGCGTGGCAAGCAGGCGTTCGCCGAGGTCGGCGACCAGTGCATCGCGCAGTTCACGGTCGGTCAGGCGTTCCGGCGCATGCGCGGCTACACGACCGTGCCGCAGCTGCTCGACGTGCCCGCGGTGAAGCGCGTGATCGCCGAGAACACCATGGGGCGCTTCAAGCCCGGCTCGCCGGTCTACGTCTACCAGGGCGTGTTCGACGAGCTGGCGTTCTCGCCGCCGGTGGACAAGCTCGTGCGCACGTACTGCGCGCAGGGCGCTGTGGTGCAGTACCACCGGATCCCGATCGGCGACCACGTGACGGTGGCGGTGCAGGGCGCGCCCGGCGCGCTGGCCTACCTCGCCGACCGGCTGGCGGGCAGGCCCGCGCCCAGCACCTGCTGAGCACGCTCGGGTGGCGGTCCTCGTCGGTGGGGACGCCGCCACCCGAGTCCTCCGAGGGGTTTGATCCGGCTCCGCCGGAAACCGATCCGTCTCCGTCGTTGGCGGGAAATAATTCCGAAGAATCTTGACCAGGTTCGGGCAGACATCCTATGTTTGGCGAGCTTCAGGCCTCGCTCACGGCCGGATTCCGCCTTCGACGACGAACGGACCTGTCATGTCGGACCTCTCCTCCCCACCCTCCCGTCGGACCTTTCTCAAGCTCGGTGGCGCCGTCGGCGCGGGCTTCGCTTTGAGCGGGTTTCGCCCGTTCACAGCGCAAGCGTCGCCCGCGCGACCGCCGGTCGCCGACCTCGTCGCGGACAACGCCGCGACCACGCTCTGGTACCCGGCGCCGGCCGTCGAGTCGCACGTGATCGAGCAGGCGCTGCCGATCGGCAATGGTCGGATCGGTGGCCTCGTCGGCGGTGACCCCGCGGCCGACTACGTGTACTTCACCGACTCGTCGCTCTGGACCGGCGGGCTCAACGACACGGTGCAGGACGACGGCCAGCTGCCCTACGGCAAGGACGACTTCGGCAGCTTCGGCCTCCTGGCCAAAGTGCGGCTGAAGTTGCCCGCCCACACCGGCGTCAGCGGCTACCGGCGAACCCTGGACCTCAGCAACGGCCTCGTCACGGCGACCTACGGCCTGCGTGGCGCGACCTACCGGCGCGAGGTCTACGCGAGCTACCCCGACGACGTCGTGGTGATCCGGCTGACGCAGCAGGGCGGCGGTTCCTACACCGGTTCGGTGACGCTGGAAGGCACTCGCGACGAGAAGCCGACGGCGGGCGGCGGCGCCGTCTCGCTCGGCGGCACGTTCGCGAACGGCCTGAAGTACAGCAGCGCCGTCACGGCCGCGTCGAAGGGCGGGCGAGTTGCCGTCTCGGGCACGGAGGTGACCTTCACCGGCTGCAGCGAAGTGGTGATCGTGGTCTGCGGCGGCACGAACTACGTGCCCGACGCCGCGCGGCGCTACCTCGACGCCGGGGCGGATCCGGCTTCCGTGGCCGTCGGCAAGGTGAAGGCCGCGGCCGCCGCGTCCGGCACCGCGCTGCTCGCGACCCACGTGCAGGACTACCGCAAGCTGTTCGACCGCATGAAGGTCGACCTCGGGCAGTCGCCGGCCAACCGGCGCACCCTAGACTCGTGGTCGCGCATCGCGGTGCGCTACACCGACCCGGGCACGCCGGACCCGGAGCTCGAGGCGAGCTACGTGCAGTTCGGCCGGTACCTGACGATCACCGGCTCCCGCAGCGGTCTCCCGATCAGCCTCCAGGGCCTGTGGCTCAACAACAACTCGCCCGACTGGTACAGCGACTATCACACCGACATCAACCTGGAGATGAACTACTGGCTCGCCGACCGCGCGGGCCTGAAAGAGTGCTTCACCGCCCTGGCGGACTACTGCCTCGCGCAGCTGCCCTCGTGGACCGACACCACGAAGCGGCTGTTCAACGACCCGCGCAACCGGTTCCGCAACAGCACCGGCAAGATCGCCGGCTGGGCGATCGCGTTCTCCACCAACATCTACGGCGGCTCCGGCTGGGTGTGGCACCCGGCGGGCAACGCGTGGCTGTGCAACAACTTGTGGGACCACTACGAGTTCACCCAGGACAAGGCCTACCTCGAGAAGGTCTACCCCGTGCTGAAGGGCGCGACGGAGTTCTGGGAGGCGCGCCTGGTCACGAAGAACATCGACGGCAAGGACTACCTGGTCAGCGACACCGACTGGTCGCCCGAGCAAGGCCCGGACGCGCAGGGCAACACCTACTCCCAGGAGCTCGTCCACGACCTGTTCGGGCACTTCACGCAGGCGACGCAGATCCTCGGGCGCGACGGCGACTACGGCAAGACGATCACGGGGATGCGCGACCGGCTGCATCTGCCGACCGTCAGTCCGGTCACCGGCTGGCTGCAGGAGTGGCTCTCGCCGGAGAACCTGGGGGAGACCACCCACCGGCACCTCTCGCCGCTCATCGGGTTCTTCCCCGGCGACCGCATCAACACCGACACCGCGTCGAAGGAACTGATCGACGGGGTGCGCAACCTGCTGATCGCCCGCGGGATGGACACCTTCGGCTGGGGCTGCGCGTGGCGCTCCGCGTGCTGGGCCCGGCTCAAGGACGCCGACCGCGCGTACCAGCTCTTCCTCACGGTGCTGCGGCCCTCGTTCAACAACGGCAACGGCACGGCGGCCAACTTCTTCGACATGTACAGCCAGGGCAGCTACACGATCTTCCAGATCGACGCGAACCTCGGCGGGCCGGCCGCGGTACTGGAGATGCTGCTGTACTCGCGCTCGGGTGTGATCGAGCTCCTGCCCGCGCTGCCGTCGGCCTGGGCGGAGTCCGGGAACGTGACCGGCATCGGCGCCCGCGGCGGGTTCGAGGTCGACCTCGAATGGCGGCGGGGCAAGGTCACGAAGGCGGTCGTGCGAAGCGTCGGCGGCACCGAGACCGAACTGCGCGCCGGCACCTGGAAGCAGCAGATCCGGCTGCGCCCGGGCCAGTCGATCACCGTCACCCCGCGGTGACCGGACGGGCGCCGGAAGGTTCCCGTGCGCACCTTCCGGCGCCCGTGCCGTTCGTCGGTTCGACCTCGAACAGTGTAGCGTTCAACTACATGAGTCGGACAGATCAGGAGCGGGCATGAACATCGCGTTGTGGATCGCGGCGGGGATTTCGGCAGTGCTGTACCTGGGGGCGGGCGGGATGAAGCTCGCTACGCCGCGGAAGAAGCTGCTCGAAAACCCCAACATGGGCTGGGTCGAGGACTTCTCGGACACCTCGGTGAAACTGATCGCGCTCGCGGAGGTGCTCGGCGCGATCGGCCTGATCCTGCCGTGGGCCCTCGACATCGCGCCCGTCCTGACGCCGATCGCGGCGGTGGGCCTGGCGATCGTGGCCCTCGGCGCGATCGTGGTGCACGCGCGGCGCAAGGAGGCGAAGGGCGTGCCGGTAAACGTGGTGCTGCTGGTGCTGACCGTGTTCGTCGCCGTGGGCCGCTTCGCCGGCTGAGCGCGGCCTCACCCGGGTGTCGGTCTCGACCCGTCCACGGAGCCGCGGCTGGCTTAGGCTGGGCGCGGCGACGGACGGAGGCGCGAGGTGGACGTTGATCTGCGGAAGGTGCGCTACTTCGTCGCCGTGGCCGAGGAACTGCATTTCGGCCGGGCGGCGGAGCGGTTGCACATCGCGCAGCCCGTGCTGTCGCGCCAGATCAGGGCGTTGGAAGAGGAGCTGCGCGCGCAGCTGTTCGTCCGCGACCGGCGCTCGACGGAGCTCACGGCCGCCGGCCGGCAGCTGCTCGAGGACAGCCGGCCGATCCTCGCCTCGGCCGACGCGTTGCGGCGGCGCGTGGCGCTGGCCGCGCGCGGCTCTTTGACCTTCACCATCGGGTTCATGCCCGGCATCACCGTGACCGAACCCGTGCGGGCGCTGACGGATCGGCATCCCGGCCTCGAGGTGGAGCTGGTCCGGACCACGTGGGACGACCAGACCCAGGTGCTGCACGACGGCCGGGCCGACGTCGGCATCGTCCGGTTGCCGGTGGACCCGCGCGGGCTCACCGTGCGGCCGATGTTCAGCGAGCCGCGCGTGGCCATTCTGCCGGTGTCGCACCGCCTGGCGGGCAAGGAATCCGTCGACGTGGCCGACCTCGCGGACGAGCACCTGCTCAACGACCCGGACGCGGTGCCGGAGTGGCGGGCCGTCGCGACCGAGCTGCGCGCCGGCGGCGCCGCGCGGGCCCGCGGGTTCCGCAGCATCGAGGAGAAGCTGGAGCACGTGGCCGCCGGTCTGGGCATCGCGATCGTGCCGCTGTCCACTTCGGAGTACTACACGCGCCCCGACGTCACCCACGTGCCGGTCGGCGACCTGGCGCCGGGCCAGGTCGCCTTGGCCTGGGTCGCCGCGCGACGCTCGCGGCTGATCTACGAGTTCGCGGAGCTCGTCACAGCCTGACCGCGGGTCGTGCGGTGGTGTGGTAGGCCAAGACCATGAACGCGTTGGATTCCTACGTCGAGTCGTGGTCTCCCGAACCGGTCACCGATACCGACGCGCTCCCGGCCGGACCGGCCGCCGCGCTGTCGGCGGCGCTGGACCTGCCGCGGCCGGCTGCCGTCGCGGGGCAGGCGCTACCGCCGCTGTGGCACTGGTTGTACTTCCTGGAGTGGCCGCGGCATTCGGAGATCGGCCCCGACGGCCATCCGGCGGACGGCCACTTCCTGCCGCCGTTGCCGGATCGGCGGCGGATGTTCGCCGGCGGAAGCCTGGAGGTCCGGGCGCCGCTCGTGCTGGGCACGCCTGCTGCACGGACGCGGTCGCTCGGCGAGGTCGCCGTGAAACACGGCAGGACCGGCGAGATGCTGTTCGTGACCGTGCGGTCGGAGATCAGCCAGGACGGGACCGTGCGCGTGGTCGAGGAGCAGGACATCGTCTACCGCTCCGGCGAGGACGCCGGGCGCACCGCGCTGGCGGCGCTTGACCTGACCGGCAAGCCGGAGTCGGCCGCCGAGTGGCAGCAGGCGTGGACGCCGGATCCCGTGCTGCTGTTCAGGTTCAGCGCGCTGACGGCCAACGCGCACCGCATCCACTACGACGAGCCGTACGTCACCGGCACCGAGGGGTACCCGGGACTCGTGGTGCACGGCCCGCTGCTCGTGCTGCTCCTGCTGGAGCTGGCGCGCACCCGGGCGCCGGAACGCGCGATCCCGTCGCTGTCCTACCGCTTGCGCCGCCCTGTCTTCGCGGGCGAGCACCTCCTCGCGACCGGCGTGCCCGGCGACGGCGGCGCGGCGCTGCAGGTCGACTCCGCGCGCACGGAAGCCTTGGCGACCGCGGACGTCGTGTTCGCCTGACGGCGGTTCAGGCTCGGCGGGCCTCGGCGGGGGACACCGGAGGGTCGGCCTCGACGCCGTGCAGCACGTGGGCCAGGACTTCCGCGCCGCGGACGACGCGCGGGCCGGGGCGGTTGAAGTAGGCCGGACCGTCGAGCAGCCACACCGCGTCGGCGCGCACCGCCGGCAGCTCGGCCCAGCCCGGCAACGAGGTGAGGACGTCGAACTCCGCCGCCGTGCGGTCGGGGCTGAAGCCGCACGGCAGGACGAGCAGCACGTCCGGGCGCGCGGCTGCCACGGCGTCCCACGGGATCGGGTGCGTGTGCTCGCCGGGCGCCGCGAGCAACGGTTCGCCGCCCGCCGCGGTGATCTGCTCGGGCACCCAGTGCCCGGCGGGCCACAGTGGGTCGAGCCATTCGAGGGCGACCACGCGCGGCCGCGGCTTGCCGGCGACGCGAGTGCGGACGGCGTCGAGTCGCGCGGTGAGTGAGCGGACGCGATCGGCGGCGAGGGCCGGCACTCCCAGCGCGTCGCCGACTGTCGTGACGCAGCCGAGGACCTCGGCGAGCCGCCGGGGCTCCAGGCTCAGGACTTTCGGCCCCGCATCGACCATCCCGAGCATCCGCACGGCTTCGGCGACGCGGGTGTAAGAGACCGCGCACACCTCGCACAGGTCCTGGGTGAGCACGAGATCCGGCGCGAGCCCGGCCAGCCGCGCGGTGTCCACCGAGTACAGCGAAGACCCGCGGTGGGCCGAACCGCCGACGGCGTCGGAGATCTCGCGGCTGGTCAGCACGGCGTCGTCCACCTCGGCCGCGGTGACGACGGGCACCGACTCGACCCCGGGCGGCCAGTCGCATTCGTGGGTGCGTCCGACCAGGTCATCAAGGCGGCCGAGCTCCGCGACGAGGTCGGTGGCGGCGGGCAGCAGAGACACGATCCGCATAGTTCGAACCTAGCCCGCGCCGGATCGCCCCGCGCGGGGGAGCGTTGGTCACCACCGTCAGCTCGCGCTCCGCGGGCAGAATGCCGGCCAGCTCGCCGACGGTGCTACCCACGTCGAGCAGGATGGCACCCTCGGCCGGCCCGAGGTCCACCGAAAGGGAGGCCCTCGGGTTACCGACAGGGGAGAGCGGGAGAATGTACGGGCCGCGCGAACCTCGTGCTGCTGGCCCGGCTGCTGGGTTCGACCCGCTCGCACGCCCGGGCGCGCACCGATGAGCTGCTCGTCCAAGCGCCGCCGTCGCGCGCAGGAACGGCCGGGTCGACGTGGCCGGGCTGGCGACGCAGTTCGACATCACCACCGAGACGGTGCGCCAGGACCCGACCGCGCTCGAACGCCGCGGGGTGCTGCGCGCGCCATGTCCAGATCGTCTGATGGCGCTCCTCGGCGAGTGAGCTCCTGGTCCACCGAGGCGAACTGGCCCGTGAGGCCGATCCGGGAACGGACCTCGCCGCCGTCGCGCGCGACGGCGAACCCGGCGACGCGCGCGGTGCCGGAACTGGCCGGTAGCGTGGTGGTGAGGATGTTGACCAAGGTGGTCTTGCCCGCGCCGTTGTGGCCCAGCAGGCCCAGCACGGTGCCGCGCTCGACGCTCAGGCTCACCGAGGACAACGCGTCGACCGACCCGAACGTCCTGGTGATGCCGGTGGCCTCGATCATCGGGTCGCCGGTGCTCATTCGTGCCCTCCGGGGCTCGCTTCGGGCCGGCAGCGAGCTTCTCGGTCCTTCCGGACAGCCGCCGGCGGTGCTTCGACGAAGCCGAGTCTCACCCGGAGGGCGCGGGCGGGTCCACCGTGCCGTAACAGCAAAACTCTCGGTGGACCGCTAGAGAAAGCCGCCGGTCAGGCGGCCTGGTGGAGGGCCGCCACCAGCGTCGCGGCGCGCGTGTCCACGTCCTCGGCCTGCAGTTCGTTGGTGGTGAAGGAGAACGAGACACCTCGGTTCGGCCACGCGCCGTGCCGGCCGCCGCCCGCGCCCGAGTGGCCGAAGGCGCCCGGGTCGGCGCCTTCCGGACCGTAGGTGCCGATCGGGTCGGCCAGCTCGAAGCCGAGACCGAAGCGCAGCGGCCGGTCGTTGATCGCGTCGACGCCCTCGCTCCACGTGCGGGCCGCCTGCGTCAGCACGGCCGACGGGACGAGGGAACCCGCCAGCAGCAGGTCGTAGAGGCGCGCCATGCTCGTGGCCGTGCCGACGCCGCTGCCGGCCGCGAGCTCGGCGCCGCGGTACCCGGGGGAGTTCATGGTGTCGGTGGAGTCCAGCAGGCCGCGGTACATGCGTTCGACGACGCGCCGGCGCTCCTCGTCCTGCAGGAACGTGCTGATCCGGTAGCCGGGCGCGCGTTGAAGCGTCGCGACCGGGATCGACGGTGGGGTGCCGAGCCGCAGATCCAGCCCGTGCGGGGCGGTGAGCAGCTCGTGCATCAGCTCGCCGACGCGCTGGCCGGTGACGCGGCGGATCAGCTCCGTGGCGAGGTAGCCGTAGGTCAGCGCGTGGTAGGCCACGCGCGTGCCGGGTGTCCACAGAGGACTTTGAGACGCTAGGGCGGCCGCGTTGGCCGCGTTGTCGGCCATCGGCACGTCGGCGTCCACGTAGGGCAGCCCGACGGTGTGCGCGAGCACCTGCGACACGGTCACGTCGGCCTTGCCCGCCGCCGCGAACTCCGGCCAGTAACGCGCCACGCGTTCGCTCGGGCCGAGCTGGCCGCGCGCGGTGAGCATCGCGACGAGCGTGGCCACGATCCCCTTGGTGCCGCTGAACAGCACCACGCGCGTGTCGCGGGTCCACGGGACCCCGGGCGCCGCCGATCCGGCACACAGCTCGACCACGAGGCGGCCACGCTGGAAGACGCTGAACGCGACCCCGCCCGAGGCCGCGGCGGCGACCTCGTCGAACGCTTCGCGCACCGCCTCGAACCCCGGCCGCACCTCGCCGTGGCCGGTCACAGGCGCGGCGTGGTGGCCAGCAGTTCGCCGGTGTAGGAGTGGGCGGGCGCGGTCAGCACGGCTTCGACCGTACCCTCTTCCACGATCTCCCCGCCGCGCAGAACGGCGATCCGGTCGGCCACCTCGGGCGCGAGCGCGATGTTGTGCGTCACGAACAGCACGGCCATCCCCAGCTCGCGGCGCAGCTCACCGAGCAGCTCCACGATGGTCGCCTGCACCGACACGTCGAGCGCGGAGGTCACCTCGTCGCACACCAGCACGTCGGGGGTCGTGACCAGCGCCCGCGCGATCGCCGCGCGCTGGCGTTCGCCGCCGCTGAGCTGGTCGGGCAGGCGGTTCGCGAGCGACCGGCCGAGCCGCACGCGGTCGAGCACCTCGGCCACGCGCTCGCGCCGCTGCGGACGCGACAGCGACGTCAGGTGCACCAGCGGCACCTCGATCGACTGCGCGATCGTGCGACGCGGGTTGAGCGAGGAAAACGGGCTCTGGAACACGTACTGGATCCGCCGCCGCTCGTCGTTGCTGCGCTGGCGCGTGCCGGGCGCGAGCGGGGTCCCGTCGAGCGCGACGGTGCCGGTGAAGCCGCGCGTGAGGCCCGCGACGCACTGCGACAGCGTGGTTTTGCCGGACCCGGATTCGCCCAGCAGCATCACGCACTCGCCGCGCATCACCTCCAAGTCCACCCCGCGCAGCACCTCGTGGCGGCCGTAGGCGACGTGGATGCCGCGCGCGGCCAGCACCGCGTCCGACGGCGGGGGAGCGACGCCGGGTTCCGCGCCCAGATCCGGCACGGCGGCCAGCAGTTCGCGGGTGTAGACGTGTTCCGGGCGCTTCAACACGTCCTCGGCCGGCCCGGTCTCGACCACGCGGCCCTGGTACATGACCGAGACGCGGTCGGCGAGCTGCGCGACCACGGCCAGGTCGTGGGTGATGTAGAGCGCGGCCACGCCGTGCTCGGCCGTCAGCCGCCGCACGGTCTCCAGCACGAGCGCCTGGGTCATCACGTCGAGCCCGGTCGTCGGCTCGTCGAGCACCACGACACTCGGCCGGCACGCGAACGCCATCGCGATCCCCACGCGCTGCTGCTGCCCGCCCGAGAGCTGGTGCGGGTACCGCCGGCGGTAGGCCGGATCGGCGGGCAGGCCCACCTCCGTGAGCACCTCGGCCACGCGCTCCTCGACCGGGCCGGGGTAGCCGTGCGTCTCCAGCACCTCGGCGATCTGCAGCCCGATCCGCAACGCGGGGTTCAGCGACAGCGCCGGGTCCTGCGGCACGTAGGAAACGGTCGTGCCACGCAGTTTCCGACGCTCAGGCGTGGCGAGTGAGAGCACATCGACGGGTTCGCCCTCACGCGGGTGCAGAGTCACCTCGCCGCCGTCCGCCACGAGCCCGCGGCGGAAGTGGCCGAGCGCGGCCAGGCCCGCCGTGGTCTTGCCCGACCCGGACTCGCCGACGAGCGCCAGCACCTCGCCCGGCGCGATGCGGTAGGCGATGTCGTGGAGCACCGGCCGGCCCGCGGCCGTCTTCACACGCAGGCCGGTCACTTCCAGTGCGAGCTGCGCGTTGTCCACGGCCGTCACGAGCGTTCCTCCCGGGTGCGCCCGGCCGCGGCCGAGGCGAACGAGTCGGCCACGAGGTTCGTGCCGACGGCGAGCAGCGCGATCGCCACCACCGGGAGCAGCACGCCCCACGGCTGCACGACCAGCGCGATCCGGTTCTCGTTGATCATCAGGCCCCAGTCGGCCGCGGGCGGCTGGATGCCGAGCCCGAGGAACGACAGCGACGCGATGTAGCCGATGGAGTAGGTCAGCCGCAGGCCGAGCTCCACCATGAGCGGGCCGGTGATGTTCGGCAGGATCTCGCGCAGCAGGATCCGGCTTCGCGGCACCGCGTACATCTCCGCGGCCCGGATGTAGTCCTCGCCGCGCACCGCCACCGTCGCCTGGCGCGCGACGCGAGCCGTGCGGGGCGCGTGGGTCAGGCCGATCACCAGCACGAGCAGCCAGCCTTTCGGCCCGATCACCGCGATGGCGAGCAGCGCGATCACCAGCTGCGGGAACGACAGCAGCACGTCGTTGCCGCGCATCAGCAGGCTGTCGAGCCGGCCGCCGCCGTAGCCCGCGATCATGCCGAGCAGCGCGCCCAGCACGATCCCGAGCACGGTGGCGAGCACCGCGTAGAGCAGCAGCGTGGTGCCGCCGGCGAGGAAACGCGTGAGCACGTCGCGGCCGAGGCCGTCGGTGCCCGCGAGCCCGTCCGGTTTGAACGGCTTGCCCGCGAAGTCCGTGGTGCTGTAGCCGGTGAGCACCGGCCCGAGCCACGGGCCGAGCAGCGCCACCAGCACCACGATCCCGGCCAGCACCGTGCCGACCTTCGCCTGCGGGAACCGCCACGCCGTACGGAGAAGTCCGCGGGCCTTGACGGGTGCGTCGTCGGTCGTGGTGGCCGGTGCGAGCTCGTCGTCGACGGCGGTCATCGGCTCGCCTCCGTCCGCAGTTTGGGGTTCGCGAGGATGCCGACCACGTCGGCGAGCAGGTTCACCACGATGTACACCGCGGCGATGATCAGCGTCACGGCCTGGACCACGGCGACGTCGCGTTTGCTCACCGCGTCGATCAGCGACTGCCCGATGCCGGGGTAGCGGAAGAGGAACTCGACCACCACGACCCCGCCTGCGAGCCACGCGAGCTGCAGTGCCACGACCTGCGCGACGGGACCCACGGCGTGCGGCAAGGCGTGCCGCAGCAGCACGGTCCGCTCGCGCACACCCTTGAGCCGGGCCATCTCGACGTAGCCGGAGTCGAGCACCTCGTTCATGGTCGCCCGCATCATCCGCGTGATGTACGGCGTCACCACCAGCACGAGCGTCGCCACCGGCAGCACGAGCTGGCTCGGCTGCCGCCACACGGGTTCACCGGGCGCGGTGAGCGTGACCGAGGGCAGGACCTTGAACACCGTGGTCGCGAACAGCACGATCAGCGCCACGCCGATCACGAATTCCGGCAGCGCGGCGATCACCAGGCTGATGCCGGACACGGTCTGGTCCGCGGCTCGGCCGCGCCGCATCGAGCTCCACGTGCCCAGCGCCAGCCCGAGCGGCGTCGCGATCACCGCGGCGAGCACGAGCAGCACGAGCGAGGCCACGATCCGGTCGCCGAGCAACGTCGTCACCGGGCCTTGCGTGGACGTCGAGGTGCCGAGGTCGCCGGTGAAGAGCCCGCCGAGCCAGGTGAGGTAGCGCTGCCAGACCGGCTCGTCGAGGTGCAGCTGGTGCTGCAGCGCGGCGATCCGCTCCGGTGTCGCTTGCTGGCCGAGGATGGCGCGCGCCGGGTCGCCCGGCAGCAACAGCGTCGCCACGAACACGAGCAGCGTGACCAGCCACAGCACCACGAGGCTCACGAGCAGCCGCTTCACGATCATCCGGGTCATGCCGCACCTCACTTTCCTGAATCGACGGGCGCGGTGCCCAGCCACGCTTCGCGGAACTGGTAGCCGGACAGCGAGATCCCCGTCCGGTCCGGCACGAGGCCCGCCACGTAGACCTGGTGGGCGTCCACCTGGTCCACGAAGCCCCACACGATGAGGCCGCCGCGTTCGTACTCGATCCGCTGCGCCTGGTGCAGCAAGTCCGTGCGGGCCGCAGTGTCCACAGTGGCGCTCGCGCGCGTGACGAGTTCGGTGAACTGCGGGTCCTGCCAATGGGTCTCGTTGTACGGCGACTTCGGCAGCGAACCATTCGCGACCTGCGGCAGGTAGTTGCGCGTGTACCAGAAGTCCTGCGCGAAGTCCCAGGACAGGTAGTTCTCGCCGTAGAACGTGGTGGTGTCGACCTTGCGGATGCGCACGTTGACGCCCGCGGCCTTGGCCTGCTGCTGGAACACCTGCGCCGCCTCGACCGCGCCGGCCTGGATGGGCGCGGTGACGAGCTCGATGTCGAGGTTCTCGTGTCCGGCTTCGGCCAGCAGTCGCTTCGCGGCCGGGATGTCCTGTTCGCGTTGCGGCAGCTGCGAGTCGTACGCCGGGTCGAACGGCGCGTAGAGGTCGTTGCCGGGCCGGCCCTGACCGCTCAGGACCTGGTTGATCATCTGGTCGCGGTCCACCACCAGCCGCAGCGCCTGCCGCACGCGCACGTCGTCGAACGGCGGACGGTCCACGCGCATCGTGAAGGGCAGCCAGGTGCCCGTGGCCGAGCGCAGCACGCGCATCCGCGGATCGCTGCGCAGCACGTCGACGAGCGCCACCGGCACCTGGTCGATCGCGTCCACCTGGGACGAGAGCAGCGCGTTGATCCGGGCGTCGTCCTCGGCGAAGTTGATCAGCACCAGCTCGTCGAGGTAGGGCTGGCCGGGCCGCCAGTAATGGTCGTTGCGCACGAACGTGCTCTGCAGACCCGCGGTGAACTCCTTCAGCCGGAACGGCCCGGTGCCGATCGGCCGCTTCACGTCGAAGTCCGCAGGCACGACACCGAGGGAGTACTGGCCGAGCAGGTCGTCGAAGCCGGCGTTGGGCTCGGTGAGCCGGAACTCGACGGTCCGCTCGCCCGTCGGCACCACCTGGCCGAGCATGGTCAGGCTGGCGGCTCCGCTCTTGGGGTCCTTCGGGTCCGTGATCCGCTTGAACGTCGCCACGACGTCGGCGGGGGTCACCGCGCGGCCGTCGTGGAATCGCACCCCGTCGCGCAACACGGCCGTCCACGTCCGCGCGTCCCGCGACGACGTGAGCGATTCGGCGACCAGCATCTGCAGCTTGTAGTCGTGGTCGCGCAGCAGCAGGGGTTCGTAGAGGTTGAGCACGCGGGCGATGTCCGGGTTCGCCACGGGGATGTGCGGGTCGAGCGTGTCGGACGCGCCGCCGCCGGTCACGCCGACGCGCAGGGTGCCGCCACGGCGTGGTGGCCCGCTCGGCGCCGCGGCCGCGACGCCGGAGCCGCCGCACGCGGCGAGCAGGGGCGTGGCGCCGAGCAGGGCGGCACCGCCGAGCGCCGCCGTGAGGAACCGGCGGCGCGAGAGGGAGTTCGGCTCACATCGTTCTTCCATGGGTGTCTTCCGGTGGGAGGCTGGCCGGGCAGGGTTCGGGAGAGCGTCAGGCGATGGCGCGCCCGGCGTGTTCGGGCAGTGGCGCGAGATGGGCGCCGAGTCGCTCGGCGACGGCTTCGGGAAACGGCGAGGCTCTGCCCTCGGCGACGTGCAGGCACAGCAGTTCCTCCGTGGCCACGAGCTCACCGCCCACGTGCAGCTCGTGCCACAGCCGCGCCTTCTTCACCCCGACGGCCAGCACGGAGGTCGTCACGATCAGCTCGGCGTCCGGCCCGACCTCTCGCAGGTAGCGGACGTGCGCCTCCACGGTGTACAGCGAAGCGCCGGTGGACTCGCGGTAGGCGGGATCGAGGCCGACGGCGTCCATCAACGCGGTGGTGGCGTCGCCGAACACCAGCACGTAGTAGGGCTCGGAGAGGTGCCCGTTGTAGTCGATCCACTCGGGACGGACGCGGTCGTGGTGGAGCAGGACCTCACCCACGGCGGGCCTCGCCGACGGCGCGCTGGACGGCGATGATCGCTCGGTCCCGCTCGGCCACGAGGTCGGCGATCGTGCGCGGCGCGGCCTCGTCCTCGCAGCCGTCGACCACGGCGTTGCGCAGTTCGGTCGTGAGCTCAGGCGCCTCGAGCCGCGTCCACGGCGCCTTCAGCGAGGGTCCG
Source organism: Amycolatopsis sp. NPDC005232 (assembly GCF_040607795.1). Lineage (NCBI taxonomy): Bacteria > Bacillati > Actinomycetota > Actinomycetes > Pseudonocardiales > Pseudonocardiaceae > Amycolatopsis > Amycolatopsis sp. NPDC005232. The sequence goes on from NZ_JBEXHL010000012.1 coordinate 266,905, forward strand.
AAGTGGTCCAGCATGTGCGCCATGCCGCCTTCGCCGCCGGCGAGGTGGAACGTGAGCATCGGCCCCTGCACCGGCCAGCGCAGGCCCGGCCCGTCGGTGATCGCGGTGTCGATCTGCTCCACGGTGGCCTCGCCGTTCGCGACCATGTGCAGGGCCTCGCGCCACAGCGCCTCCTGCAGCCGGTTGGCGATGAACCCGGGCACCTCGTGGTCCATGGTGATCACGGTCTTGCCGACGTGCCGGTAGAACTCGCTCGCCCACGTCACGGCCCACGGCGCGGTGAGCTTCCCGCCCACGACCTCGACCAGCGGGATCAAGTACGGCGGGTTGAACGGGTGGCCCACCACGAGCCGTTCCGGTGTCTTCGCCGCCACCTGCATCTCGGTCATGCCGTAGCCCGAGGTCGAGGACGCGACCACGACACCGGCCGGCGTGACGGCGTCGATGTCGGCCAGCAGCTTCTGCTTGAGCGGTAGATCTTCGGGAGCGCTTTCCTGCACGAACCCGGCGCCCTCGACCGCCTCCGCGAGCGTGCCGGCGACGGTGAGCGCGTCGCGGCTCGCGCCCTCGGCCAGGCCCAGCGACGTGAGCGCGGGCCACGCGGCGTCGACGAGCCGGCCCAGCTTCGCCGCGGCGTCGGGCGCGGGGTCCCAGGCTCGGACGCGGTAGCCGCGCGCGAGGAAGTGCGCGACCCAGCCGCCGCCGATCACCCCCGCACCGACGCACGCGACGGTGTCCACAGTGGATACGTCAGGCACGGACACGCTCCTTGAGGCCGAGGATCTCGCGGGCACGGTCGGGAGTGGCGATGCCGGCGCCGAGGTCGGTGACGATCCGCACCGCCCGCTCCACCAGCTGCCCGTTGGTCGCCTTGACCCCGCGGGCGAGGTAGAGGTTGTCCTCGAGCCCGACGCGCACGTGCCCGCCGAGCAGCACCGACTGCGCCACCCACGGCATCTGGTCGCGCCCGATCGCGAACGACGCCCACTGCGCGCCCTCCGGCAGCAGCTTCACCATCGCCTGCAGCAGCCCGGGGTCGGCGGGCGCGCCGTAGGGGATGCCCATGCACAGCTGGAACAGCGGCGGCGCGTCGATCAGCCCTTCCTCCACCATCTTCGAGGCGAACCACAGGTGCCCGGTGTCGAAGATCTCCAGCTCCGGCTTCACGCCGAGCTCCTGGATCCGTTTCGCGCCGGTGCGCAGCATGTCCGGAGTGGACACGTAGAGCTGGCTGCCCTCGCCGAAGTTCAGCGAACCGCAGTCGAGCGTGCAGATGTCGGGCAACAGCTCCTCCACGTGCGGCAGCCGGGCAAGAGCGTTGACGAGGTCCGTGCCGTCGATCGGCTTGAGCGGATCCTCCTCGTCGAGCACGAGGTCACCGCCCATCCCCGCGGTCAGGTTCACGACCACGTCCACTCCGGACTCCCGGATCAGCCGCACGGCTTCGGTGTACAGCGCGACTTCGCGCGACGGAGCCCCGGTCTCGGGCTCGCGGACGTGGATGTGGACGACGGCCGCCCCGGCTTCCGCGGCTTCGATGGCGCTCGCGGCGATCTGCGCCGGCGTGACCGGCACGTGCGGACTCCGGCCGACAGTGTCGCCCGCGCCGGTGAGGGCGCAGGTGACGATGACCTCGTGGTTCATCGGGCTCCCTTGACGATCGACCTTTCGATGAAGTCGTGCAAATGCGCGCGCATGGTGGCCACGGTGCTGCCGGGCTTGCGGGTCAGCACCTGGATGCCGAGCCCGTCGATCAGGGCCGTGAGCTGCTCGGTGGCGGCCTCGGGATCGGCCACGCGGAACGCGTGCTGTTCCTGGCCGGTGCGGATGGTCATGAGGATCGTCCGGTACCAGCGGTCGTAGGAATCGGTGTAGAGCGACCGCAGCTCCGGGGCGAGGGACACCTCGTTCCACACCTGAAGCCAGACCGACCACTCGGCGCGCAGCACGCCGTCGGCCGGGAGTTGCAGTTCGACCAGCTTGAGCAGCCGGTCGTGGGCGCCGTCGACGGCGTGCAGCTCCGCGACCTGCCGGTCGAAGGCGAGCTTCACGTTGCGCCGCAACGCTTCGTTGAGCACTTCCGCCTTGCTGGGGAAGTGGTAGTGGATGGTGGCGGTGCTGGTGCCGCACGCCTTCGCGATGTCGGCGATGCGCACCCGGTGGTAGCCGCGCTCGGCGATGAGCAGCCACGCCGTCTCGAGGATCCGCCGCCGCGGCTCGGACTGCATGTGGTGCTCGGGATCGCTCTCCGGACGCGCGGCGAGCGCGGGGACCGCCGTCACGGTCTTCGCGTCGTCGCTGCCGTTGAGCAGCCAGTTGACCGTGACGCCGCAGTACTCCGCGACGCGGACGAGCTCGTGCGGCGAGAATCGGCGGGTGCCGGTCAGCGCCTTGGACAACTTCGTCTCGTCGAGCCCGATGGCGGCGGCGAACTCCCGCTGGGCTCCCGGCATGGACCGGATCAGCTCCCGGACCCTGGTCCGCAGCTCCTCCGACTCGTCCATGCCGGAGGACCGTAACCCCGCGTTGCGATTATCGCAATGGTCCGGACACGTTCACTGTCGCGTTCGCGTAGTTTTGGCGCAGTGTCAGGGAGTTGCGATGGGGTGCTGACTGTCGGATCAGTCAAGCCCCCGGTTTGACCGCGAGTGGCGCGGGCATTACCGTCCGAGCGTGACCGTCGCCCCGTCCTGTGCCGTGCACACCGAGGTGGTCGACGGCGTGCTCATCGCCACGCTGGACCGGCCCGGTGGCAACAAGATCGACTCTTCGATGAGCTTCGAGCTCTACACCGCGTGGGCGCGGCTGCGGGACGACCCGGCGCTGTTCGCCGGCGTGGTGACCGGCGCGGGATCGGTGTACTTCTCGGCCGGCTGGGACTTGGCGTCCGGTTCCGGCGGTTTCGCCGGCGTGGCCGACTTCTTCCGGCTCGGCAAACCCATGATCGCGGCCGTCAACGGGCTCGCCCGCGGTGGCGGGTTCGAGCTCGCGCTCATGACCGATCTCATCGTCGCCGCGGACCACGCCGAGTTCGCACTGCCCGACCCCCGCGGCGCGGTGCCGCTGCCCGAGCGGCTCTCCGAAGAGGCAGTGCACGGACTGTGCCGCACCGGACGGCTCACCGCGGCCGCCGCCGCGCGCTGCGGGGTCGTGCACCGGGTCGTGCCGGCGGGCACCGAACTCGCGGCGGCGGTGGACCTCGCACGCTCGCTCGGCAGCGCGCCCGGCGCGGCCGCGGCCGTGAAGGAGATCGGCCTCGGCGCGCACCGCGGCGACAGCTCGTTCGACTAGTTCTCCTTGGGCACCACGGAGAACCGGCGCAGCGCGAGCGCCGGGTTCGTGGTCCGGACCTGCTCGAGCCGGTCGGTCGAGATCTCCGCGACCGCCACCCCCGGCCGCTCACCGAGTGACGCCGTGACCACACCCATCGGATCGACGACGAGGCTCGACCCCGACCCCATCGGCGCGATCTGCCCGGCCGCGGCGACGTACACGGTGTTCTCGATCGCGCGTGCCTTCACCAGCGTCGTCCAGTGGTACTCCTTCAGCGGCCCCGGCACCCACTCCGCCGGCAGCAGCACGGCTTGCGCACCGGCGTCGACGAGCCGGCGCGTCACCTCCGGGAACCGCAGGTCGTAACAGGTCTGCAGGCCGAAGGTCAGGCCGGCGGCTTTGAACGTCGCGGGCTCGGTGATCTCGCCGGCGCGGATCACGTCGGACTCGCGGAAGCCGAACGCGTCGTAGAGGTGGATCTTGCGGTACAGCGCGGCGAAGTCGCCGTCCGGACCCGCGGCGACGAGCGTGTTCCAGATCCGCCCGCCCTCGGGCATGGCTTCGTTCATCCCGGCCACCACGGTGATCCCACGCTCGCGCGCGAGTTCGCGCAGCCCGGTGGCGAACGCGCCGTCGAGGGGCTCGGCCGACGCCACGAACCGCTCGTCGACCTTCGGCACGGTGAACATCGAGTACTCGGGCAGCACCACGACCTCGGCGCCGCGGTCGGCGGCCTCGCCCGCGAGCCGCGCGACTTCCGCCAGATTGGCCGGTTTGTCGTCGGTGGGCGCGAACTGCGCGACGGCGACGTGCACCATGACGAGTGTCCTTTCAGGAGGGACGGCGACCGTCACCGTTCTGTGTACTGCGTGTATACACGACGGATTAGAGGCGGTCCAGAGGTGTAGGCTCGCAGCGCGCCGAAGCGGGCGCGGGACGAGGGGAGACGCATGACCACCACCGCACCGGGACCGGTCCCGGTCGAGGGCGGCGGACCGGCTCGGGATCGGGTGTACGCCTGGCTGCGCGACGGGATCATCTCGGGCGCGCTGGAAGGCGGACGCTTCCTCGACGAGCTGTGGGTCTCCGGGGTGGTCGGCGTGTCGCGGACGCCGGTGCGCGAGGCGTTCCACCGGCTCGAGGCCGAGCGCTTCATCAGCCTGTTGCCGCGCAAGGGCGCGCAGGTCCGCACGGTGACCGCGCGCGAGATGGAAGAGGTCTACCAGAGCCGCCGCCTCATCGAGGGTCACGCGATCACCGAGGTTTGCGCGGCGGGCGCGGGTGCCCCCGCAGAGATGGCCGGCCTGATCGAGGACATGGGCCGCGCAGGCGCGGAACGTGACTGGTTCGCCGTGTCCGGGCTCGACCGCCGGTTCCACCGCGCGATCGTGAACGCCGCCGGCAACACCGTGCTCACCGAGCTGTACGACACACTCCGCTCGCGCCAGCAGCGCGTCGCCGTGCGGGCGCTGGAGGCGCGGCCGGAACGGCTGTCGATCATCGACACGGAGCACCGGCAGCTCGTGGAGGCGCTCGACGAGGGTGACACGGAAACGGCGCTGCGGATCCTGAACCAGCACTTGCGGCCGGTTTCCGAGGTGGTCTCGGCCCTTGACCGGACCTGAACGGGCGTGAGCGGCGCGGCACCGCGGGCGCTGATGATAGGAAGGTCGAGTGACCGAACCGAACTCGATCGACGCCGCCGCTGACGAGGCCGTCACGCTCACCAGCGACCTCATCCGCATCGACACCACCAACACCGGAGACCCCGACACCCTGATCGGCGAACGCGCCGCCGCCGAGTACGTCGCGGAGCAGCTCACCGACGCCGGCTACGAGATCACCTACGTCGAGTCCGGTGGCGAAGACCGCCACAACGTCATCGTCCGGCTGGCCGGAGCCGACCCGTCTCGCGGGGCGCTGCTGATCCACGGGCACCTCGACGTCGTGCCCGCCGACCCGGCCGAGTGGTCGGTGCACCCGTTCTCCGGCGCCGTGCAGGACGGCTACGTCTGGGGCCGCGGCGCGGTGGACATGAAGGGCATGGTCGGCATGACGCTGGCACTGGCCCGCCACTACAAGATCCACGGCATCGTGCCCCCACGCGACATCGTGTTCGCGTTCCTCGCCGACGAGGAGGCCGGCGGCAAGTACGGCGCGCAGTGGCTGGTGGAGAACCGGCCGGAGCTGTTCGAGGGCGTCACCGAGGCGATCAGCGAGGTCGGCGGGTTCTCGATCACGCTGAAGGACGACGTACGCGCGTACGTGATCGAGACGGCCGAGAAGGGCATCCGCTGGATGAAGCTGCGCGTGCGCGGCACGGCGGGTCACGGCTCGATGATCCACCGCGACAACGCGGTCACCAAGCTCGCCGAGGCCGTCGCGAAGCTCGGCAGCCACCAGTTCCCGCTCGTGCTCACCGACTCCGTGCGCGAGTTTCTCGCCGGGGTCACCGAGATCACCGGCTGGGACTTTCCCGAGGACGACCTCGAGGGCTCGGTCGCCAAGCTGGGCAACATCTCCCGCATGATCGGCGCGACGCTGCGCGACACCGCGAACCCGACGATGCTCACCGCCGGCTACAAGTCGAACGTGATCCCGTCGGTCGCCGAGGCCGCGGTCGACTGCCGCATCCTGCCCGGGCGCATCGAGGCGTTCGACCGCGAGCTCGACGAGCTGCTCGGCCCGGACATCGAGAAGGAGTGGATGGAGCTCCCGCCGGTCGAGACCACCTTCGACGGCGCGCTCGTCGACGCGATGACCGCCGCGGTGCTCGCCGAGGACCCGGGCGCGCGCACGCTGCCGTACATGCTTTCCGGCGGCACCGACGCGAAGTCGTTCCAGCAGCTCGGAATCCGCAACTTCGGCTTCGCGCCGCTGAAGCTGCCGGCCGACCTCGACTTCTCCGCGCTCTTCCACGGCGTGGACGAGCGCGTGCCGGTGGACGCGCTGAAGTTCGGTACGCGCGTGCTGGACCGGTTCGTGCGATCGTCCTGAGCGCCGGAAACCACCGAGTTGCCCGCGTTCACGCTCGCCGACGGGACACCCCTGCACCTCGTGCGCTGGGGTGACTCGTCGGCCGGCGTGACCGTGGTGCTCCTGCACGGCTACGCGCTCGACCGGCGCAGCTGGAGCCGGATCGCCCCGGTGCTGCCGGAGGCGGTGGACGAGCCGCTGTCGGTCGTCGGCTACGACCACCGCGGCCACGGCAAGTCCGGCCGTGCGGGGCGTGGCACGGCGACCATGGCCCAGCTGGGCGACGATCTCGCCGAAGTACTGGAACGCGCCGTGCCCGAAGGCCGGGTGGTGCTGGTGGGCCACGACATGGGCGGGCTCGCGATCATGTCGCTCACGCAACGCCACTCCGACCTGTTCGCCGCACGCGTGGCCGGGCTTGTGCTGCTCGCGACGTCGTCCGGGCGGCTCGCCACGGAGGCTTCGGCGGCGTGGCCGGGCGCGCTCGGGGTGCTGGCGCAGGACCTGGAAGCGGTACTGGGCGCCAAGTTGTTCGGGCTGGTGCGCGAGCACACGAGCCGCGCGGTGAGCGCGGGGCTGCGCTGGTGGCTCTTCGGTGACGACCCGGATCCGGAGCTCGTGGAGCTGACCGTGACGATGATCCGGCGCAACTGGCCGCACACCGTCGCCGTGTTCCGCCCGGCGCTCGACGCGTACGCGCGCGAAGCCGCGCTCGCACGCGTGGGTTCCTTGCCGGTCACGGCGATCGTGGGGGACCGGGACCGGATCGTGGCGGCCACGGACGTCGAGCACCTCGTCGGCGGCCTCGAACACGGGACGGCCGTGGTGCTGCCGGGCGTGGGGCACGTCGTGCCGCTGGAGGCCGCGGCGCAGGTCGTGCCACGGATCGTGGCGCAGGTGCGCGAGGCGTACCGACAACATTGTGGTTCTTGACAATTTCATTTTTCGGCCGCACGATGGGCGCATGTTTCCCGTTGCGGTGATCGAGGACGCGGCCGCGGCCGAGGTGTCGCTCGACCCGGTCCGCGCCCGGCTGCTGGCCGAGCTGGCGGAGCCGGCGTCGGCGACCATGCTCGCGGCCCGCGTCGACCTGCCCCGCCAGAAGGTCAACTACCACCTGCGCGCGCTGGAGAAGCACGGGCTCGTGGAGCTGGTGGAGGAGCGGCGCAAGGGCAACGTCACCGAGCGCATGATGCGTGCGACCGCGGCGTCGTACGTGATCTCGCCTTCCGCGCTGGCCGCGGTGCAGCCGGACCCGGCGCAGTCGCCCGACCGCTTGTCGGCGCGCTGGCTGCTCGCCGTGGCGGGCCGGCTGGTGCGCGACGTCGGGATCCTGATCACGGGCGCCGCCAAGGCGCGCAAGCGCGTCGCGACGTTCGCGCTCGACGGCGAGGTGCGCTTCGCCTCGGCGGCAGACCGGGCCGCGTTCGCCGAGGAGCTCGCGGTGGCCGTGACGACCTTGGTGGGGAAGTACCACGACGAGGGCGCGGCGAACGGGCGCGCGCACCGCGTGATTGTGGCCGTGCACCCGAGCGTGCCGGACGAGGAGGCCTGAGATGGCGGAGTTCACCGGGAAAGAGTTCGAGCTCCCCGGATCGGCCGAGGTGGCCGCCACGCCGGAGCAGATCTGGGCCGCGATCGCGACCGGGCCGGGCATCGACTCGTGGTACATGGGCCGCAACGAGGTCGAAGGCGGCCTCGGCGGCGTCGTGCGCGGCTCCTTCGCGGGCTACGAACCGGACATGGCCATCACCGCGTGGGACCCGCTGGAGCGGCTCGTCTACGGCACGGAGACCGAGCCCGACGGGCGCCGGATCGCCTACGCGTTCCTGATCGAGGGACGCGAAGGCGGCAGCTCGGCCGTCCGCTGCGTCACCAGCGGGTTCCTGCCCGGCGACGACTGGCAGGACGAGTTCGAGGCGATGACCGCCGGCGGCGCGCTGTTCTTCCGCAACCTCGCCGAGTACGTCACGTACTTCGGCGGCCGCACGGCCACGCCGGTCACGGCGTTCGGCCCGCCCGTGTCCGACTGGGACCGCTTGTGGGCGGCACTCGGGGTCGAACTGGGCCTGCCGGGCCGGCCCGAGGAGGGCGACCGCGTGCGCGTCGAGCTGGCGGGCCGGTCCGCCGAAGGCGTCGTCTACGCCGTGAACCCGCAGACAGTGGGCGTCCGCACGGCCGACGCGCTCTATTGCTTCCTGCAGGGCTTCCACGGCCCGCTCATCGCCTGCCACCACGTGTTCTCCACCGACGCCGGCGACGAGGAGAGCTGGCAGGAGTGGCTCGGGCGGCTCACCGCCTGAGCCGGGTCCCTGGCTCAGCAGGTCGGTCGATAGGTTCGCCGCCATGGTGATTCGCGCGGTGGTGTTCGACATCGGTGACGTGCTGGAGATCGCGCCCGACCTCGGCGTCGACAGGCGGTGGGAGGCCAGGCTCGGCCTCTCGGAAGGCGAGATCACCCGGCGGTTGGCCGACATCTGGGCAGCCGGCGCCGTCGGCGATGTCACCGAGGACGACGTGCGTGACACGATCAGCAGCAGGCTCGGCGTGGGCCAAGGACGGGCCGACGCGATCATGGCCGATATCTGGGAACAGTACCTCGGCACCGGCAACGCCGACCTGATCGACTACGTCCGCGGGCTGCGGCCACGCTGTCGAACCGGCATCTTGAGCAACAGCTTCGTCGGTGCCCGGGAACGGGAACAAGCCGCATACGGTTTCGAGGACCTGGTGGACGACATCGTCTACTCCCACGAGGTCGGGATGAGCAAGCCGGATCCGGAGATCTACCGGCTGAGCTGTACCCGGCTCGGTGTGGCCCCCGAAGAAATGATCTTCCTCGACGATCTCGACCCCAACATCGACGCCGCGCGTGCGGTCGGAATCCACGGAATCCGCTACCGGGACAACGCCCAAGCGATCACCGAGATCGAAGAGCTTCTGGCGTCCGCCGGCGCGTGAACGAGCGCCACCATCGTGGTGGCCAAGGTTTCACGGCGCCACGCACTGTCATCCGGGCGGTGGCGCTGCCGAGGCCCTCGCCCGCAAGATTCCGGCAGCCCGCACACGTCGGACGCACTTGGGCAGGGTCCCGGGCTCGGTCAGGTGGCGAGCTCGGGCAGGCGGTCGGCTGCGGTGCGCTTGCGCCGCAACCAGACTCGCCGTGTGCCGTCGGCGTAGAGCCGCACCGTGCGCAGCTCCCAGCCGGCGAACTCGGCGTGGATCGAGAGCTGGATCGCCGCCGCGCGCCGGGACACACCCGGGGGCAGGCGCAGGCGGCGGTACTCCCAATCCCCTTCGACCACCGCCTCGTCGACAGTCGTCATGGCTGGATCACCTGGGTCCCTTCTCCTGCGGCCGAGCCGACGAGCACTCGGCCGCTCCGGTCGTCGACGCTCACCGAGTTCGGCTGGCGCACGGTCGGGAATCGGTACTTCTCGGTGGGCTCGCCACCGCGGACGTCGAAGCCCACCACCTGGTTCTGCCCGGTCAAGGTGACCCAGGCCAGGTTGCGCTGGTGGTCGTAGGCGATGCCGTAGATCCCGCCCGGCACCGGGTAGCGCTGGCGCAGGATCAGCGGGCCGACGGAGAACGCGAGCAGCGCGCCCGCGCGGGCGTCGGTGACCAGCACGCGCCCGTAGGAGTCGCTGGTGGCGTTGGCGGCGCCGTCGCCGGCGCGCAGGCCCTCGCCCATCGTCCCCGCGTTCACGTCGACGCTGAACACCGCGGTGCGCAGGCGGTCGAGCACGACCACGCCCTGCCCGGTGTCCACGACGTCGTCGGCGCTGTAGAGCTGGCCGGTGATGGTCTTGGTGACCGCGCCGCCGGCCAGGACCTCGACGGCCTTGCGGTCGCGCACGGCCACGATCGTGTCCGGGCCGTCGGCCACACCGGCGGTCGGCTGGCCGGCGACCGGTTGCGTGGTCAGCTGCCCGCCGGGCAGCGCGATCTTGGCCAGCTCGCCCTTGGTCGGGATGCTCGCGATCGCCTGGCCGTCGGACGTCGTCAGCGATTCGGCCGGCCCGGGCAGGGGCACGGTGGCCTTGGGGGTGCTCAGCGAGTCGAGGTCGTAGACGAGCACCGATGGCGGCTGCGTGACCGCGACCGCGAGCGTGCGGGTCTTCTCGTCGGTCGCCATCGCCGACACGGCCGGCGTCGCGAGTACCTGGCCCGCGGGCTTCGTCGTGACGGCGGGGGAGACCGCCGGCTTCGCGGCCACCGGGTTCGCCACCACCTGCAGCGAGTCGGTGTTGTCCTGACCCGAAGCCGAGCATGCCGAAAGCGCGAGAGCACCGACCAGCGGAATCGCGATCCGCGACGCGGCGGTGAGCCGACGCACCTTGAAGCCTCCAGCTGTCCCTCGGCGAGGTGTCCTCACCAGCATCCCCCACGATTCCCGTGCCGTCACGTGTGCGTCATCCAACAGACACCTGCGCCTCATTTCGGACCCCGCTCGGGGTAGCCCACGTCGACGCAGCTCACGTCGTCGAGCGCGCTGCGGATCGCGGGCGGGAGCGTGAGCTCCTCCGCCGCCAGCGAACCCGTCAGCTGGCCGGTGTCGCGGGCGCCGACGACCGGCGCCACGACCCCCGGCCGGTCGCGCACCCAGGCCAGCGCGACGACCAGCGGCGAGGTGCCGAGCCCGTCGGCGGCGGTGGCCACGGCCTGCACGATCCGCGCCGCGCGGTCCGTGCGGTGGTGCTCCACGTACCCGGCGAACTCGCTGGACGCGCCGCGCGAGTCGGCCGGCGTGCCCGTGCGGTACTTGCCGGTCAGCACGCCGCGGCCCAGTGGCGCCCAGGGCAGCAGCCCGATGCCGTGGTGCAGCGCGGCCGGCGCGGCTTCGCGGTCGACTCCGCGCTCCAGCAGCGAGTACTCGTACTGGCAGGACACGATCGGTGCCACGGCGCCGGCGCGCGACGCGGTCGTGGCCAGCTGCCAGCCCGCGTAGTTGGAGACGCCGACGTAGCGGACCTTCCCGCTGGTCACGGCGTACTCGAGGGCCGAGAGGGTTTCCTCGATCGGCACGCCCGCGTCCCACGCGTGCAGCTGCCACAGGTCGACGTGGTCGGTGCCGAGCCGGCGCAGCGAGCCGTCGAGCGCGCTCAGCAAGGCGCCCCGGGAAGCCCCGCCGCCGAAGGGCCCGTCGGTGCGCCGCGCGACGGCCTTCGTGGCCACCACCACGTCGTCGCGGGGCACCAGGTCGCCCAGCAAGCTCCCGAGCACGCGCTCGGCCTCGCCTTCGGCGTAGATGTCCGCGGTGTCCACGAGGGTGCCACCGGCGTCGACGAACGCGACGAGCTGGCTGGCCGCCTCCTCGGCGTCGGTGTCGCCGCCCCACGTCATCGTGCCGAGCGCCAGGCGCGAGACCCGCAGTCCCGACCGGCCGAGCTGTCGCTTTTCCACGACCACCGAGCCTAGCCGTCGGCCCGGCCCGTAGTTGACCAAGGTGACGCCGTGTCGCGACCGGCCACCCCGTCGGTGCACCCAGGGCACGGCGCGAGTCGCGGCATCGGTACGTTTCCGGCCGTGCGAATGGGACTCAACCTCGGTTACTGGGGCACCGGGGACAACTCCACGAACCTGGCCCTGGCCAGGAGAGCGGACGAACTCGGGTATTCGGTGGTGTGGGCGGCCGAGGCCTACGGCTCCGATGCCGTGACGATGCTCACCTGGATCGCCGCGCGGACCGAGCGGATCGACGTCGGCAGCGCCGTGCTGCAGATCCCGGCGCGGACGCCGGCGATGACGGGCATGACCGCCGCCACGCTCGACACGCTCTCGGGCGGCCGGTTCCGGCTCGGCCTGGGTGTCTCGGGCCCGCAGGTGTCGGAGGGCTGGCACGGCGTGCGGTTCGCCGACCCGGTGGGCCGCACCCGCGAGTACGTGGAGATCGTGCGGGCCGTGCAGTCGAGGCGCCGCGTGCGCTTCAGCGGGGAGCACTTCGAGCTGCCGCTGCCCGACGGGCCCGGGCTGGCCCTGGGCCTGACCTTCCGGCCCGAGCGCAAGCAGGTGCCGGTGTACCTCGCCGCGATCGGGCCGAAGAACCTCGCGCTCACGGGTGAGGTCGCCGACGGCTGGCTGCCGGTGTTCTTCTCACCCGAGCACGCCGGTGAGCAGCTGGCCCACATTCGCGCCGGCGCCGAGGCGGCCGGGCGTTCGCTCGACGGCTTCGACGTCGCCCCGGCCGTGCCGCTCGTGGTCGGCGACGACTGGCGCGAGTGCGCCGACGCCGTGCGCCCCCACGCCGCTCTTTACGTGGGCGGGATGGGCAGCCGGAAGCAGAACTTCTACAACCGCCTCGCCGTGCGGATGGGGTTCGAGGCCGAGGCGGCCGAAGTTCAGGAGTGCTACCTCGCCCGCGACTACGAGGGGGCTCAAGCGGCCGTGCCGCTGGAGTTCCTCGACGCGACTTCGCTGATCGGCCCGCGCGAGCGGATCGCCGAGCGGATGGCGGAGTTCGCGAAGGCGGGCGTGACGACGTTGTCCGTGACTCCGTACGGGGAGTCCGCGGGATTCGAGGCGGCTCTGCGGACCGCTGTGGAAGCGATCGAGCTGGCGGGAGTGGCCTGATGGGGTGGTTCGAAGCACTGGTGCTGGGACTGGTGCAGGGGCTCACGGAGTTCCTGCCCATCTCCTCCAGCGCGCACCTGCGGATCGTGGCCGCGCTCGTCGGCTGGGACGACCCGGGCGCGGCGTTCACGGCCGTGACGCAGATCGGCACCGAGCTGGCGGTGATCCTGTACTTCGGGAAGAAGATCGGCCGGATCCTGCAGGCTTGGTTCTTCTCGCTCTACCGCCGCAGCTGGCGCCGAGACCCCGACGCGCGGCTGGGCTGGCTGATCATCGTCGGCTCGATCCCCATCGTCGTGCTCGGCCTGCTGCTGCAGGACCAGATCGACGAGACCTTCCGCGACCTGCGGATCACCGCGACGACGCTCATCGTGTTCGGCGTGATCCTGCTCATCGCCGACCGCGTGGGCTCGCAGCGGCGCTCGCTCGACCACCTCACCGTGCCGCACGGCCTCGGGTTCGGCTTCGCGCAGGCCCTGGCCCTGATCCCGGGCGTCTCGCGCTCCGGCGGCACCACCAGCGCCGGCCTGCTCATGGGCTACACCCGCGCCGACGCCGCGGAGTACTCGTTCCTGCTGGCCCTGCCGGCCGTGTTCGGCTCGGGCCTGTACAAGCTCACCGACATCGGCAAGAACGGCGAGACCGCGCAGTGGGGGCCCACGATCCTGGCCACGCTGGTGGCCTTCGGCGTCGGGTACGTCGTGATCGCGTGGCTGATGTCCTACATCAAGCGCAAGAGCTTCGTGCCGTTCGTGATCTACCGGATCGTGCTCGGCCTGCTGCTGTTCGGGCTGATCATCGGCGGGGTGCTCGACCCCAACGCCGGACCTGTCGGGAGCTGAGTGTGGTCAGGCGGCAGCGCGGGCGCGAGCCTGGGGTGATCGCTCGCCCAGCACCTCGCGGTAGTGGTTGATCAGGCGGTCGCCGGAGGCTTCCCAGGTGCTGCGGACCGCGGTGGCGCGGCCCGCGGCACCGAACGCGGCGCGCTTCGCGGGCGACTCCGTGAGCCGGAGCACCGCGTCGCGTAGGGCGCCCGGGTCGAGCGGGGTCACCAGGTACCCGGTGTGCCCGTCCACGACGAGGTCCAGTGGACCGCCGGCCGCCGGCGCCACGACGGGGAGGCCGCTCGCCATCGCTTCCTGGATGGTCAGCCCGAAGGTTTCGAAGGGCCCGGTGTGCGTGAAGACGTCGAGCGTCGCGTAGATGCTCGCCAGCTCGGCACCGACGCGCAGGCCCAGGAAGGTCGCGTCGGGCAGCGCCGCCTGCAGGCTGTGCCGGTTCGGCCCGTCTCCGACGACGACCACCCGCACCCCCGGCAGTGCGCAGACGTCGCGCAGCAGCTCGACGTGCTTGTCCGGCGCCAGGCGGCCGACGTAGCCGACGAGGACCTCGCCGTTCGGCGCGAGCCGGCGGTGCAGCTCCGGATCCCGGTGCCGCGGGTCGAAGCGCACTGCGTCGACGCCGTGGGGGAGCAGGTGCAGGCGAGGGATGCCCTGCGCTTCCAACGCGCGCTTCGACGCGCTGGACGAGACGATCGTGCGGTCGGCCGGTCCGTGGATCCCCCGAAGCCGGTGCCATACGTACCTCGCGCCACCGGGCACCCGCGGGGCGTAGGAAGCGCAGTATGCCGCGACGTCCGTCTCGTACACCGCGACGATCGGCACCTGCCGCTTCAGGGCGGCCCGTACGGCGTGGGCACCGAGCAGTAGCGGGCTCGACAGGTGCACCACGTCCGGCTGGTGTTCGGCGATCGCGCGCGCCACCGCTCGGGTCGGCAGCGCCATGCGCACGTCCGGGTAACCGGGCCACGACAGCGCGGGCACCCGCACGACGGGCGAGCTCCCGACCTCCGCCGACGCCTCCTGCCGCAGCCCAGTGGGCGCAGTCGGCGCCACCACCAGCGGCGCGTGACCGCGCTCCGTCAGGTGCTCGGCGACCCGGAACGCGGTGTGCGCGACCCCGTTGACCTGCGGCGGGTACGACTCGGTCACGACGAGGACCCGCAACGAAGATCCCGCGCGATGGCTGGACGTCATTCGCAGATCCAAACCGATGACGCCCACCTCACATCCCCGGGAACAGCACGCGAACTCCAGTTTCCCAACAGGCGAAGCCCGTGACCGCCCCAGCCCGACCCCGGCACCGCCCCAAGACGACCCCGGCTTCGCCACGCCGGCTTGGCGACCCCGGCGCGAGATCGCGCCGGCTTCTGGATTGAGCGGTGCGATCGGCCCCCGGCCCCGCGCCCCCCGCCCAACACACCACCTCGC